>CAYVSN010000024.1:0-9675 GCA_964453875.1 uncultured Dehalococcoidales bacterium | reverse complement strand
TTCTCTACAGCCTCCAAGTTGAAGGTGCCGGAAGCGAGGACTCCAACCTCTTCCCGGTCAAGTTGCTGCTCGATAGCCGAGAGGGAGTACTGACGCATAGTGATGCCCTCGCGAGCGGCAGCGATCTTGAGCCGCGTGCGCAACTCACGAGTCATATCAACAGTAAACTGGCTCTTGTTGTAATTGCCTTTCACTTCTATTACCTCTTTGATGATTGTACTGAAAGGTGGGCAATACTGCAATGTTGGCACCCCGGGCTTGCACCTCAGCCCATCCTGGCTCTCCGGTTTTGATATTGTTTACCTATCTGGAGTGGGCTTGACAATGTGATGGCTTGCTGTTATGCTGGCAATGGAGGTGGACGATGGTTATTGCCAGCCATAATTACAAAAAGGTGACCTTAAGCCTACACCCAGAAGAATACGAGGTCTTGCGCTTTGTGGCGTTCAAGGGAAAGACCTCGGTTGCTGGTGTGGTTCGGGGAATGATCCAAGAACTCCTCGAGGATGAAGAGGACATCCAGGACGGTCTGAAGGCCCTGGAAGAGAAGGGCGATACCCTGGACTGGGGGACTTTCAAGAGGGAACACCTTGGCTAATAGGGTGGAGATTCAACGTGCCGCCCAAAAGCAGGTCCTTTCTTCTTCCCGGGAGGCACAGGTGGAAATCGCCAAAGCTATTGATGACCTGGAGAACAATGCGAGGCCTGACGGGTGCAGGAAGTTAAGAGAGACGGGATTGTGGCGGGTAAGGGCAGGGCGTTACCGGATGGTCTATGTGATTGATGACGAAGCTAAGGTGGTAACAGTCGTGAAGGTAGCAATCCGGCGGGAAGATACCTATCGCCGGAAATAAGGGCGCTGGCCTCGGATGCTCTGGGAACAAAGGTTCATGCCAGGGGTACTGACGACGTAGAGATTCAGGGTGTCATTCCGCTACAATTACCTACCACTGAACAAACATGGGCATGATTACATAGACATAATTGTCCACACCTATAGGGCGGATAACTCCAGGACTTGATGGGGTAGTGACTTCAAGAGCGACCTGGGATTGGCGAAGAACAGATAAGACATCAGAGAGATATTTTGCGTTGAAAGCAATCTTCGCCTCTTCTCCATCAACTAAAGCATCAATTTCGCTGACATTGCCGCCAATTTCCTCGGCCTGAGCGGAAAGAGTCAGCTTCCCCGGGGCAAGCTCAGCACCAGGAGTGATAACCAGCCTGACGATGCCACTAGCATCACGAGCAAAGATGGAACTCATCTTAGTAACCCGTAGAAATTCAACAGTATCTACTACGGCTCTCGTGTTATAGCTCTGAGGGATAACTTGAGAGTAATCGGGGAAAGAACCTTGAATAACTTGAGACACTATCTCAGCATTTTTGAGACGGAAGAGAAGCTGGCTTTTTTGCTGATTTACGGTGATTTCCACAGGCTCCTCCTGCTCTCCGAGCAGGCGATTCAGCTCGTTGAAGGCTTTTGCTGGAATAATCACCGTGGTTTTCGGGTCGACTGGTGATCCGAGATCCGTTTTATGCACAGCTAGCCTAAAACCATCAGCAGCCGCCAGGCTAACTTGCTCACCCTCAAATTCAGTGTTAATTCCCGTTAGAACCGGGCGAGATTCTTCAGTAGCAGCACTAAAGGTAACCTGTGTGATTCCCTCTCTCAGGGCACCTGCTTCCATATTTGTAGTTGTGCCGTCGCTTACCTCAGGGATAGGCGGGAAGTCTTGAGCATCAATGCCGTTGATATGCGCTTGGAAGCGACCGCTTCTTATCTCCACAGTATGGCTATTGGCAGGTAGCGCAATCTCAATTAGGTCATTGGGTAACGAATTGACGAAGTCAATGAACAGTCGAGCAGGAACAGTTATGGTTCCCTCCTGTTCTACTTTAGCGCCAATCCAACATGTAATAGCCATTTCCAAATTGGTGGCTGCTAGCTTAAGGCGTGATTGCTCACTAGCTAAAAGGATATTTTGCGTGATGGGCAAGGTAGACCTGGTAGCTACAGCCCTACTCACCATGTTCAATCCTTTACCCAAGTTTTCTTGGAGACAGGATAATTTCATAGAATACCTCCGGAAATTTATGCCTAATTGAGAGTATACTCTGAGTGGTCGTGCTGGTCAAATGGGTTGGCCACGAAGTCGCTCTAGTATTTGCCGCGCCTTCAAGGCAGCTTGAGCGCGATGGCTAAGCCGGTTTTTCATTTCGAAGGAGATCTCTGCCATAGTCTTGCCCATCTCAGGGAGGTAAAAGACTGGGTCATAGCCAAAGCCGTTTTGTCCCCTGGCTTCAAAAGCGATTATGCCATAACATTCGCCACGACATAATTCTAACTGTCCTCCTGGCGTAACCATGGCGATAACGCATTCAAAGCGGGCAGTTCGTTTTTCCCAAGGGATGTTAGCAAGCTTGGCTAGGAGCATTCTTATCCTATCTGCATCTGTGGCATCTCTTCCAGCAAAGCGGGCTGAATGGACTCCAGGCTCACCTTCGAGAGTATCCACCTCAAGCCCCGAGTCATCAGCAACGGTGATAAGCCGAGCCAATTTGGCATAAGTGGCAGCTTTCAACTGAGCATTCTGTTCGTAGCTGTCTCCAGGCTCGGTGGCAACCTCGTGTATTCCTTCTTCAGCGAGTGTGACTATCTGATAGCCAAGATCGCCGAGCAGGAACCCATATTCCCTGATTTTCCCCGGGTTGGTGGTAGCCAGAAGAAGCTTGGGCACTTCAGCTATCAAACTGGCTCAAACCTCGAAGCCAGTTTCTTAGCCACCTCAGGCATGGTAGTGTACTCCATTTCCTCAAGTGGCAGGCGATGCGGCTCAAATGGTCCCATGCGGCGTAGAAAGTCAGCCATAGTGTTTGCTTGACGGCGAGCCTCGTCGAAAGCAGGATCATCAAAGAGATCACGAGGCCCTACGAGCTTGCCATTGGCGAGTTGGAAACCAGCGGCTACAACCCTTGGGGGGCCATCAAAGCGGGAAGGATTGCTATCCCGCACAGCTACCGGCATCAACGGGCCATGGTGAGAGCCTCTCATCCAGCCCTCTACTATGTGAGGGGAGGCAAATGGTTCCAGTATTTCCCCCACGGCAGGGAATTTCCCTTGAGAGCGGACGATGCAGACCGGGTCATCCTTGCCTACATATCTGCCCGCTATCAGAGACAACTTTTCAGTTGAGGAGACAGCAGCGATTTCGCCAGTATCTTTGTGGTACACTGCTTTAATTGCGTAGCGACCTGGCGCGCCAATGAAAACTAGCATGTCATAGATTTCTTCAGGAGAGCTAAGAGAGATCTTCTGGTGCTCCTTAACATCATGGATTTCGAAGGTGAAACCAGAATGCATGTTGGAGGCAATCACCAATCCGATGGTATTAAATGGGTCAGCGAATATCTTGTACAGCGGCAAGTTCCAGGCTCCAGAGGCTGTCTTATCTGCCATAAATATGACTATGGTTTCGGCTTCACGCTCAGCAATTTGCATTTCAGCCACGCCGGGTCCCATGCCTTTAACATTGCCGGAAAAAGCATCGGCTAATAGATCCTGTCCTGCTCCATGGAGCTTTAGGCTTCTAGCTACATTTGTGCACTCTAGGAAAGTATCCCAGGATAGTTTATGGATTTGCTCACTATCTTCACCTTCCTGGTGAGTCATTATCAACTGTAGGTCATCGCCACATCTGGTAACGTGGTAATCGACAAGCAGGCCCTTTTCCCTTGCCTGTGCCAGCTCTTCCTCAGCCCTTCTCAATACATCTGGATGGCTAGAAGAATGTCCTACATAGCCACCAATATCAGCCTTTATAACGCTTAAAGTTATGTCCATAAGCTCCCTCCTTAGTTAATTAGGTAATAAATGCAAGCTGGTATTCACCGAAGACTTTGCGCAACACGCCACAAAGCTCTCCCAGGGTGGCATAGGCGTTAACTGCTTCTAGGATATAGGGCATGAGATTGTCCACTCCTTGAGCGGCTTGACGTAATGCTTCAAGCTTCACCGAGACTAGTTCATTATCCCTTTCCCTGCGTAGTCTACTTAGTCGCTCAAGCTGTCGCCTTTCTCCCTCTTTATCCATTTCTAGGATAGGGATGGTGATTGGCTCCCCACTTACGTAATCGTTAACGCCAACAACGATTCGTTGTTTACTATCCACTTCCTTTTGGAAACGATAGGCGGAATCAGCAATCTCACGGTTGAAGAAGCCCCCTTTCAGAGCCGGGATAACTCCGCCCAAGGAGTCTATCTTCTCAAAGTAATCATAGACGCCCTTCTCGATCTCATTGGTGAGGGACTCTACAAAGTAGCTGCCACCCAGAGGGTCTACAGTATTGGTTGCACCGCTTTCATGAGCGATGATCTGTTGAGTGCGCAAGGCTACTGTGACTGCCTTCTCCGATGGCAAGGCTAGAGCCTCGTCCATAGAGTTGCTGTGTAATGATTGAGTGCCGCCGAGAACAGCAGCCAATGCTTGCAGAGCAACACGGGCCGCGTTGTTTTCAGGTTGTGTCACAGAAAGGGTGCAGCCAGCGGTTTGGGTATGGAAGCGGAGCCATTGTGACCTTTCGTTGGCGGCAAAGCGGTTTTTCATTTCTCTAGCCCAAATGCGGCGCGCGGCACGAAACTTAGCTATTTCTTCGAAAAAGTCATTGTGGCAATCGAAAAAGAAACTCAGCCTTGGGGCAAATTCATCCACCTTTAATCCACGCTCAATTCCTGCCTGAACATAAGTGACCCCGTTGGCTAGGGTGAAGGCTAATTCTTGAACAGCAGTAGCTCCAGCTTCGCGAATATGATAGCCGCTTATGCTTATGGTATTCCACCGTGGCACATACTTTGTGCCAAACTCGAAAGTATCAACAATGAGGCGCATGGAAGGCTCTATAGGAAAGATGAAAGAATTCTGAGCCATGTATTCTTTAAGGATGTCATTTTGAATAGTGCCCCCTAGCTTAGCCCAAGGTATGCCTCTTTTCTGGGCATTGGCAAGATACATTGCCCAAATCACCGCAGCAGGCCCATTTATGGTCATGGAGGTAGTTATCTGATCCACAGGAATGCCGTCGAAAAGTATTTCCATATCAGCTAGCGAAGAGACAGCTACCCCACACTTGCCGAACTCGCCACGCGCCAGTGGATCATCAGTATCGTAGCCAATGAGGGTTGGGTAATCGAAAGCCACGCTTAGCCCAGTTTCACCGTGACTCAGGAGGTACTTGTAGCGGGCGTTGGTCTCTTCAGCGGAGCCATAACCAGCGAACATACGCATTGTCCATGCCCGCCCCCTGTAGCCTGTATAATGAACGCCTCGGGTGAATGGATATTCACCAGGGAAGCCTATGTCCTCAGAGTACTGAGTCTGGGCGATGTCAACTGGAGTATAGAGGCGTTTGATGGGGATGCCGGAAACAGTGGTATGAATATCTCCGCTTTCTGGAAAACGCTCAGATTCAGCATACCACTCATCGGTTTTCCTTTCCACTTCTATTGCTTTGTGTTCTGTCACTGGTACCTCTATCTTATCCTAGTTCTCTTGCGGTAACTGAGGCAACACCTGCCTAGTTTAGCTAATCGAAGGATTCATAGTCAAGGCAATTTGACTTACAGAATCGCGACATGCTATAAGTGGGGATTGCAGGGCGATAGTATTTATGCTTGTTGGATGAAAGTTGGCAAGGGAGGAAACCAATGTAGCAACTATGGGAGTGCTACCAAGCAATAATTGCGGTACAAAGGAGGGAAAATGGCTGAAGAAGTAAAAAGGACTGCAACTTCAAAGAAATCAGTGGAGACTGCAAGGAAAGTATGGCCTTATGTGAGAGAGGACTATGCTATGGCACATGAGTGGAAAGCCGCGGGCAAGCCTATAGCCTGGACTTGTGCCATGCTGCCTAAAGAATTGCTGTTTGCTATGGATGTCTGGCCCCAAAACCCGGAGCATTACGGGGTTGTCAGCGCAATGTTTCGTCGGGGAGGATCCAAGGATCCCAACGTGTTAAAGGAGGCAGTGAGGTTCTGCAAATTAGCTGAAGAGGAAGGCTTCGCTAGTTATAACTGTGGCTATGCTCGGACAACTATAGGACATGCACTTAGCGGAGATATGAAAGATGCCCCTCTAGGGGGACTGGAACCACCTGACATGGTAATTACGACTAGCTGTGTTTGCGACCAGAGAGGAAAATGGCTGCGCTATCTGGCTCAGAAGTTCAATGTGCCTTTCTATCTGATTGATTTCCCAGAAAGGGGCAGTGACCTCGCTTATGATATGCCGGGACAGCGCAATCCTGTTCTCCCATATCATTCCAGCCTAAAAAGGGGAGTAACCGATGTTTATTCTTCACCCCCGGCAGACCATGAAATAGATTATGTCGAGCGCCAATGGAGGGACCTGGCTAAATTCATTGAAGATGTCACTGGTCACAAATATGATCAGGATAGATTCAATGAGGTGATGGATCTATCTTATAAGACAAATGAACTGAGGCTGGAGATACTGGAGTATCGCAAGGCTGTCCCAGCACCGATGACCTCCGCCGATGGGCTGAGTGTAATGTATCCCGGAACGTACACTTTAGGCACCCAGAGGGCTTATGATTTTTATGTCGAACTTCGTGATGAACTGAGACAAAAGGTGGAGGACAAGGTGGGAGTTATCCCTGATGAGAAGTTCCGAATGTTATGGTATGGATTGGGCCCCTGGTTTAACATGGCGCTGATGAATTACTTTGAGAATATCGGCGGCGTCTTCATCTATGAGCCAATTTATAACCTGGCACCCTTCCCACCACGGACGACTGAGAATCCCTTCAGGGAACTAGCTTTGAGGTGCTTGCAATTCTCCGGTGGGATGATGGGGCCCATGGGTTCATTGGGGCAAACTGTTTCTACTCTAGTTAATGCCGCCAGAGACTACAAAGCTGCGGGCATCGTGCTCTTTTATCTCATAACTTGCCGTCCTGTAGTGTACCCCGTAGTTGAAATTGGCAGGGTGTTGGAGGAGGAATTTGGCATACCTTACACCACCCTGGAGTGCGACTTAGTAGATGAGAGGACGTATAACGAGGCTCAGACTCTGGCTCGATGGGATGCTTTCGCCGAGCAGATGCTTAAGAAGGGTCCCGTTGCTTATTAAGCAATCTCTCTCCCTGTGTCGCTTCAAATCCAATTAAGGAGGCACAAAACAATGGCAGTGGAATTCAAGAAATGGCTGGAAAACCGCCATGATGCGGTGAAGGAGTGGAAAGAGAAAAACAAAAAGGATGTTTTTGGCTATCTTTGCTGTATGACCCCTGAGGAGATCATCTATGCTGCCGATGCACTACCCGTAAGGATAACCGGGAGCAGTGAGAAGTTGGAAATGGTAGACAGTCGAGCGCCCATTTATGCCTGTCCCTTCTTACGTAGCTGCCTGGATTTGGCCGGGACAGGAATATACGATTACCTCGATGGTGTGGTGATTCCCAATGCCTGTGACTTTACTGCAAGGATGGAATATTGGTGGAGAAAGCTTGTTCCCCGGGCTAACCCTGCTCAGCAAGGAGTAGAGCTCTGCCCTTATGTGCTTTATTTGAAGCACCCAGAGAAAATCGGCGGGGAGGCTTCTTTTAACTATTTGAGAGGCGAGTATCGCATCTTTAAGCAGTATCTGGAAAGGCGACACTTCACCTTGATCACCGACGACATGCTGAGCAATGCTATCTCAGTCTATAACGAGCATTATGGGTTGATGGAGCAGCTAACGCAACTGAGGAAGCGAGGCTTGGTATCAGGCTCGGAAGCCTTTGAAGCAGAGTTTGCCAGCTTACTTATGCCTAAGAACGAGCACAATGAGCTAATGAAACAGTATCTGGGCGAGGTGTCACAAAGGGAGCCCAAGGATGGGGTGAGGGTTTATTTGCTTGGCGGGGGAGTGGATCAACTTAGCTATAAGATATACAAGATAATAGAGGAATGTGGCGGCAATGTGGTTTATGAGGATGTGGGGGTAGGGAGAAGTTACTTCGGGAGAAAGATAGACACCAATAAGCCACCACTGGATGCCATTGTAGAGCATCGCCTTGATGTCCGTTGCCCTCACTGCATCACTGAGGATCGCTTCCCTGAAGACAGGTTCATCTTCGCTAGGGATAGAATAGAGGGAGCTGATATCAAAGGAGTTATCTGGTTCGCGCCCCTTTACTGTGAGTGCCGTAATCTTGAGTATCCCTTTACCAGGGACAGATTGAAGGAGGCCCTCAACGTCCCCGCCTTATATCTCGAACATGACTATACCCTGGAGGGGATTGAGCAGCTAAAGCCCAGGGTAGAGACCTTTATGGAGATGGTAAAGAGTTAGCCCTATGCTTTTTGCCGGTATAGATGTAGGTGCACAGAGCGTCAAAATAGCAGTCCTCAGCGACAGTAAGCTTGTTTTCTCTAGCACCACAGTGACCGATGAGGAGGGAGGGGTTGCCGCGCGCCAGGCTTTGGACAAAGCGTTGATCGCTTTGGGATTGCCACTCAACTCGTTAACCGCCATTGTCTCCACCGGAATTGGCAAGGATGGGGTAGCGTTCGCCACAGGAAAACGCACGGAGGAGATCTGCCATTCCCAGGGAGCTCACTGGCTTTTTCCTTCTGCAAGGACGGTGCTCGATGTGGGAGCCGGTGGTTACCGGGCTATGAGACTTGATAATAGGGGTAAGCTTATTGATTTCGCTGTCAATTCCAAATGCGCTGCTGGCACGGGTTCATTTCTTGACGCGGTTACTCGGGTGTTAGACACCCGCCTGGAAGAGATAGGCACAATGGCTGTTTCGGCAAAGAAGACGGCTAGTGTGAGCAGTTACTGTGCCGTATTTGCTGAATCAGAGATCATATCAAACATTCACAGAGCGGTAGCCAAGGAAAGCATTCTAGCTGGGGTGTGCTATTCCGTAGCAGAGAGGCTGGCAGAGGTGCTACATAGAGTGAAAATTGCAGAAGACGTCGTTATTACTGGAGGCGTTGCTCAGAATATTGGCGTGGTTGGGGCTCTGGAGGAGATACTGGGATTGGAGGCAAAGGTGCCTCAAGAGCCTCAGATTGTTGGGGCTCTCGGCGCTGCCTTAATTGCTGAGGAGATGAGCAGATGATTACCGCTGGAGTTGACATTGGTTCGAGGACAGCTAAGGTGATCATTCTGAGGGATGGTGAAATACTTTCTTCCAGTCTCATCTCTACCGGCCCGGAGAGCGCTGCCACAGCTAACTTAGCAATGGACATAGCTCTAAACGGCACAGGCATTACTCTTCGTGACATTGAATATATCATAGCTACGGGCTACGGGAGGTACATCGCCCCCTTCGCCAATGAGAACGTGACTGAGATTTCCTGCCATGCCAAAGGGATAAACTGGCTGTTTCCCTCGGTGCGAACTATACTTGACATGGGGGGGCAGGACTGCAAAGCCATCAGGATTGACAGTGCGGGAAATCACATTAAGTTTCTGATGAATGATAAGTGTGCTGCAGGCACAGGGAGGTTCTTGGACGTGATGGCTGATGCTCTGAGAGTTCCTCTGGATGATATTGGTGGGCTCTCGCTGCAGTCTAAGAGTGAAGCCAGCATCAGCTCCACCTGCACCGTATTCGCCCGCACTGAAGTGTTCTCTCTGGTGCGTAAGGGGGTGAGCAAGGAGG
>CAYVSN010000023.1:0-9685 GCA_964453875.1 uncultured Dehalococcoidales bacterium | reverse complement strand
CAAAACCAACATTTCTTCCTTATTTCATCTCATAGCTTGCGTGTCAAATGCTTGAACTAGCCAAGCCAACCTTAGGTTGTTGCATCATCGAAAATGGTGAAGTCCCTACATCTGTGCAAGAAGGACGAGGCAAGCACCTCCCTTAGCATTCTAAGCTATCGCTGCCTCCTTTGCAATTATTAGGCCTTGCTCTCCGAAAGCTTCTTTCCTCAGAAGCTTCAGTTCCCTCCAGATGTTGGGTGTCCTTTCAAGACCATGCCAACCCCGAGAGGCAGCAATTAAACCGCCGCAGAGTGGTCTTGGCCCTGAACTCTCACTGGGAAAAGGATGATTCACTTCAGCTCTCCACTTTCTGCTCCAAGGCCACCTGAGCCAAATGCCCAGCCCCCGATCTGATGAAAGCACCCAAGGCATGTGCCTTCCCGAGATAACCCTGTAACAGCCCCAGATTCTCGCCTTGAGTCTGTCGATGCTGATACTCTATTCATGGCCCAAGTCCTCCTTTCCAGGTCTCCTCGGGCGCTGGCTTTTTGTGGAGCTGTCTTATGCCAAGCCGTTTCTTGGGCAGTACCAGGACATCACCAGTAACATTGCTAAGGTACACTATAGTGAAGGTCCCCGCGAACATAGGATTCAGTTTACACAATTCAGAGATTCGCTTTACGCCTAATCAGAGTAGCACCGCGGTAGGAGAAAAGAGCAGGGAAACTTCGGGAAGGATGTTAGTAAGCTCTTTAGGCGCTCTCAGTTCCCTTAAGTGCTGTCTCAACGTCGGCTGAGGGGATGCTTCTCTGTTCTCCACTCTTCATATCTCGCAATATTACAGTTTCGCTTTGAACTTCTGCTTTTCCTACAATAATTGTGTAACTGGCACCCAGGGCGTTAGCTTGTCTCATCTGTCCCTTCAAGCTTTTGTTACCTGTGGCTTCCATAACTGCAATCTGCGCTCTTCGCAACCTTGAAGCAAGCTTCATTGCTTCAACTTTTGCTTCCTCTCCCGTGGAGGCGATGAAAACGTGAGACTTAGGCAAAGCCGGGACATCTACCTTCTGGGCTCTCAGACTTGATATGATTCTCTCTATGCCAGCAGCAAAACCAACTGAAGGGGTAGGTTTCCCCCCTAGTTGCGCGATAAGTTCATCGTAGCGACCTCCACCTCCGAGCGCACCTTGTGCCCCTTCCTCCCGGGATTGAATCTCAAAGACGGTCCTGGTGTAATAGTCCAAGCCGCGCACCAGTCTGTGGCTTACTTGGAAAGGTAGTTCTAGCGCATTGAGGTATTCTTGAACACTCTCGAAGTGTGTGCGACACTCATCACATAAGTAGTGGATGCTCTTCGGTGCCGTTTCAGCTACCTTCTGACACAAAGGGTTCTTACAATCCAGCAACCTCAGAGGATTCTTAGTGAACCTAACCTTGCAATCAGGGCAAAGATGAGCCATGTAGGGGGAATAATGGTGCTTTAAAGCTTCCACATACTCAGGGCGGCATGCTCTACAGCCGATGCTATTAATTTGCATAGAAAATCCAGAGAGACCCAAAGAGAGAAAGAACTGATTTGCCATTTCGATCACTTCGGCATCGAGGGCAGGGTCAGCGTCCCCCAGGGCTTCCACACCAAACTGGTGATGTTGCCGATAGCGACCAGCTTGTGGTCGCTCATATCTGAAGGCAGGAGCAACATAGTAAAGCCTCACCGGCTGAGGCAAGTTATACAGGCCGTGCTCCAAGTACGCCCGACAAATTGGAGCCGTCCCTTCTGGGCTCAAAGCCAACTTCTGCCCACTTCTATCCTCGATGACGTACATTTCCTTATCTACAATATCCGTTCCCTCGGCCACGATCCGAGTGAAAAGCCCAAGGTCTTCAAATACAGGTGGGGTGATGCGCTGGTAGCCATAAAGCTGGCACAACAGAGCAGCCTTCTCCTCAACGTACCTCCAGTAGCCTTGCTCATGTGGTAGGATATCTGATGTGCCTCGGGGTGCTTTGTACAAAGGAAGGAACTCCTTTATGGTAGAATACAGCAAATAGACGAATCTTGTAAAGATTTGCTTCAGCCTTCTTATTGAGTTATTATGAAATCGCTGATATGGAGATCAATTCGCTTATAGCAAAAGCCAGGGAGTATCTACCTGCCGACAGGATAGCTCCAATTGAGTCAGCTTATCAGTTTGCTGCCCAAGCGCATGAGGGGCAGACACGCAAATCAGGAGAGCCCTACGTACAGCATCCTTTGGAGGTGGCCACGACCCTAGCTGATCTTCAACTTGATGCTGACACTTTGGCTGCCGCTCTGTTGCACGATGTGGTTGAGGACTGCAGCATTCCGCTACATGATATAGAAGAAAGTTTCGGTCCTGAAATAGCCAAATTGGTTGATAGCAGCACCAAACTAAATGCGGTAATAAAGCCAACTCGAGAGGAAAAAACGCGGAGGGCATCCCAAACTGAAAACTTGCGTAAGATGCTCATAGCCATGGCGGAGGATTTGCGTGTGGTCTTCATAAAGCTGGCTGACAGACTGCATAACATGCGAACCCTGCATGCCTTGCCCATGGAGAAGCGTCGTGCTATTGCTCGGGAGACCTTAGATATATATGCTCCTTTGGCACATCGCTTGGGCATATGGACAGTGAAGTGGCAATTGGAAGATCTGGCCTTCCGTTTTCTGGAACCGAGGCAATATCACCAGATTGCTCGCTTGGTGTCTAAGCAGCGTGCCGAAAGGGAAAGCTTCATAACTGAGGCAAGCCGAGTGCTTGCTGAGGGACTAAGCGAAGCCGGTATAGAAGCCAGAGTCTCCGGAAGGCCAAAACACATCTACAGTACCTATCAAAAGATGTGTAAATATTCAAGGCAAGGTAAGGATTTTGGTGACATTCATGACCTTTTCGCTCTCCGCGTGTTGGTAGACAAGGTTTCGGACTGTTACAAAGCTTTAGGCGTAATTCACAGCTTTTGGCACCCCATTCCTGAGGAATTCGACGATTTGATTGCCAACCCCAAAGACAACGGCTATCAATCCTTGCATAGCACCGTGATGTGCCAGGGTACAACCCCTTTAGAAGTGCAGATTCGAACCTATGAAATGCATCAGGTTAATGAGTATGGGGTGGCTGCTCATTGGAGCTATAAAGAAGAGAAAGTAGACAAGAGTTTCGATAATAAGATAGCTTGGCTACGCCAGCTCATTGAATGGCAGAAAGAGCTCAGCAGTGAGGAGTTTCTTGAATCTGTTAAGACCGATATTCTCATTGATCGGGTGTTTGTCTTTACACCAAAAGGAGAGATAAAGGATTTGCCTAGAGGTGCCACGCCTCTGGATTTCGCCTTTCGAATTCATACCGATCTGGGGTATCGATGCGTTGGAGCGAAGGTAAATGGGCGACTGGTGCCTTTCAGTCATGCACTGAGCAACGGTGATGTGGTGGAAATCATGGCTGCCAAAGGGGAAAGGGGGCCCAGCCTTGACTGGCTAAATCCTGAGCTGGGGTATATCAAAACCTCCCATGCTCAGACAAAGGTTCGCCAATGGTTTAATAAGCAGGAAAGAACTCAGAATATAGAGGCTGGCAAGCACCTTTTTGAAAAGGAAGTCAAGCGACTGGGTATCGAATCAGTCAACTTTGAGGAAATAGCAGGCTTATTCGGCTATGAAAGCCCTGACGACTTTTTCGCTTCTTTGGGCTGCGGTAACATCAGCCCCACACAAGTGGCACTTAAGTTGACCGCTAGCTCGGTACAGCCACAGGAAATAGTGGAAACTCTACCTCCACGCAGGATTAGCCCCTCAAGCATTAAAGTGCTAGGCACAGGTGACTTGCTCACTTATCTGGCTAATTGCTGCCACCCCTTGCCTGGAGACAAGATTATCGGTTATATTACCCAGGGTCGTGGCATCGCTGTGCATAGGAAGGATTGTGTCAATATTATTAATGAGGTAGAAAAAGAGCGGCTGATCGGGGTCGCTTGGGGGGATGTGGAGCAAGTTTATCCGTTAACCATACAAATTGATGCCTGGGACAGGGTGGGGCTGTTGCGAGATATCACTGTTATTGTGGCTGCAGAGGGAGTAAACATCAATAGCGCCAATCTGAAGGATAACGGTAATAATACTACATCCATATCTCTTACCTTGGAAATCAAAGATTTGCACCAATTGACAAGTCTAACATCCAAGATATATCAAGTCTGGGGGGTTACCAGTGTAGCGAGGAGGGGTAGGGTGAAAGTTGGCACTGGTACTCAACATGAGGAAGGAGGGACCATTGCCCAAAACTAAGTCAGTTCACGGAGGAGCTCGATCAGCAGAAAAGAAACGAATTCGTAATCGCTCAGTGCGGAGTGCTATTAAGACTTACATAACTAAGACGGAGAACCTTATTGGCGCAAAGGAATGGGAATTGGCACAAGAGACCGCAGTAGCAACGGTAAGTAGAATAGATAGGGCAGTCAGCAAGGGCATTATTCATCGTAACAAGGGAGCAAGCCTCAAGTCTCAATTAATGAAGAAACTGAACCAAGCTCTTCCCGAGGGGTCTGGAGGTTAGCGCCGCTTGGCTACTAAGTTACTTTCTTCAAAACAAGAATGCATTATCAAGTTTATTCGAGAGTTCTTGCGTAACCACGGTTATCCACCTAGCATCAGGGATATTGCTAGGGGATGCAGCATAAGTTCGACTTCAGTTGTAGCTTATAACCTAAACAAATTAGAGCAAGCAGGATATATCGCCCGTCACAGCGACATATCTCGCGGAATCGAGCTTCTTAACGGCAACGAAGATATCGGGAATCTTGTTTATGTGTCCCTAGTGGGGGAGATAGCTGCCGGTGAACCTATTCCTGTGCCTGATTCCGAGACAACAAACGTCATCTCCATCGAAGGGCTAGAGGTAAGCCAGGAGTTAACACATGGCAGGGAGAATGTCTATGCCCTTCGAGTGAAAGGCGATTCCATGTTAGACGCCTTGATAAGGGACGGTGACGTCGTCTTAATGGAGTATGTGAGTAGCGCTGAAGAGGGAGACATGGTGGCGGTCTGGCTTAAGAGGGAACAAGAGGTGACGCTCAAGAGATTCTTTGCCGAGCCAAATCGCATCCGCTTAGAGCCAGCAAACACTCAAATGAAACCTATCTACACTACTCCCGATAATGTTGAAAATCAGGGGAAGCTTGTCGCCGTCATTCGCCCTATGCCATAGGTACTAAGCCATGATACTATCCCAGTTTCAAGAGGTGGGACGTCATCTTTCTACTCAAGGCCTTGTTTCCCCCCAGAGTGGCAACCTGAGCATAAGGCTTGGAGAGTGCCTATTCATTACCCATCGTGGCACCATGCTGGGTTCCATTGAGGAAGGGGACTTGGTGGAAACTGGGATCACAAGAAACGGTCGAGCCACACCTCTGGCTTCGTCGGAGTTGCCAGTTCACCGCTCCATCTACCAACATACGTCGGCATTGAGCGTAGTCCATGCTCATCCTCCTTACGCCGTCGCCCTGTCCTTCATAGAAGAGGAGATCATCCCTCGCGATGTGGAGGGAAAGCTTTTGTTTTCCAGGGTGCCTGTCTTAGGCAAAGAGGTGGCAAAGGCGAACGAGCTTTGCCGAGAGATAACTGAAGCTCTAAAGCAACACAAGGTCGTTTTGCTCCGGGGGCATGGGAGTTTCGCTGCTGGCCAGCTATTGGAAGAAGCCTGTTATTATACTGCCGCCCTGGAGTATAGCTGTCGTCTTCTCTACCTGCTCAAGGGTTTGGAGCTAAACCCTAGCCAGGTTCTCTAGGCCCTTACCGCCTTAGGGGAAAGCAAAGTATACCAATCGAGGTACTTGGAGTTTCTCCCCAGTATTACCTCAGCGAATATCTGTTGTAACTGGCTGGTTATGTTGCCGACTTTCCCCGCACTTACGGGGCGGTGGTCAACTTCAACTATTGGGGTGATGTGTGCTGCAGTACCGGTGAAAAAGCACTCCTCAGCCAGGTAGAGTTCACTTCGGTCAACTTGTCTCTCTATAGTAGCTATGCCTAACTCGTTTCTAGCTAATTGGATAACTGTGTCTCTGGTAATGCCCATAAGGATATTGTCAGACGACGCGGGCGTAGCAAGTTTTCCATCAATGAGAAGGAAAATGTTCTCCCCACTGCCTTCAGACACATGCCCATCATGACTTAACAATATCGCCTCATCAAAGCCATTTTCCAGAGCCTCGGTTTTAGCCAGAGCGCTATTTACATAGCTACCACAAATCTTGCCTCTTGCTGGGATCATTGTGTCATCGAGGCGGCGCCATGAGGAAGTGCAGCAGCGAACACCTTTTTGAATATCAAGGTAAGGGGGGAGCGTGGTCACAATGATAAAGAAATCATCCTCCAGATCGTGGAGGCGAACCCCAACAGCTTCAGAGCTCTTATAGGCCAGGGGGCGAATATAAACATCTTCGTGGTAGCCGCTTTCTTCTAGAAGCTGTGTGGTCAGATGGCAAAGCTCATCAACAGAATAGGCAAGGTCAATCTTCAAAATGCGGCAGCCACCAAGCATACGTTCATAATGCTCCCGGAGTCTAAAGATGCAAAATCTTTCTTTTTCGCTATCCCAATTGCCACGGATCCCTTCAAAGCAAGCGGTACCGTAGTGAAGAGCGTGGGTCAGAACGCTGATTTTGGCTTCAGATAAGGGCATAAACTGTTTTTGGAAGTAGGCATAAGGTGGCATTTTTCTCCTTTCCTATCTATTGCATATGTAATCTAATTATAACTTTCGCTCCAGGCCAAAACAACTATCCTGAATTAGCTTTCGTCCCTCCTCTTTCTATTGAGCTGGACCCTACTTCCTCTGAATTTGGCTCATAGCTTTGTCCAAGCGCGCTGCTCTTTCTACCCCATGACCAAACTGCTGAGCTTCTTTCCCTTGCCGACTAGACTCGATGCCCTTATACCTATAAGGCGAATTGCCGCATAGGCTTAGGCGGAAAATCTGCAATACTGAAAAGAGCAAGAAAAGAGCCTCCGAGTGTCGGAGGCTCTTTTCACAGTATCTCGTATTCGACTGTCAATCACCCTTACTCCTCCACTTCAGCTTCGGGCTGAGCTTCCATAGGCCACATATGAATAGCCTAATATTACAACGAGGAGCTCAGGGCTTCCTGCTGCTCTCCGCCAACACATTGCAGTGACTAGAACTTTCTTACGCTGGCAGAGAGCCCATACCAGGAAAGATCCATCGGCATAACCACACATACCGCTCTGCCATGCCTCACCTCCTTACCAGGTAACCCTAGCTCTTATTTGCTTCCCATCTAAATTATAGCAAGACCCGAGCAAGGAGTCAAATCTCTCTAGTCGTTCGTGTGATTAGTGACGAGAGACCAACCCCATTTGCAGATGCCGGTCACTCGTCTGAAGCTGGGTTTCCCGCTTCATATGGAGCGCGCTGAATCGCCCCCAGGTCAAGTTCTCCCGGCGCTAGCTCATGGAGTTTCCGAGCTTTAGCTTCCCGCTTATCCGAGACCCCACCACCTAACACAAAGAGCCTGAACACGCTTGACTTATTTTCTTATCTTGTTGATAATTCAGCTTTCCTAAAGGGGGAAACAAGGTATGTTTCTTGGTATTTATACTTGGCTTCTGTTTATGATTCCGCCGCTTATATTCATGATTTACGCCCAAGCCAAGGTGAATTCCGCCTTCAAGAAATACTCCCGGGTGGCTAACATGCACCGCGTGACCGGGGCTCAGGCTGCTGAAAGCCTTCTCAGGGATAATGGATTAGAAAACATAAAGGTTGAGCAGATAAAGAGGAAGCTAGGCGATCATTATGACCCCAGGCACAAAGTGCTGCGCCTTTCACCTGAAGTCTATGGCAATGCCTCCGTGGCTGCATTAGGGATCGTAGCTCATGAGATTGGGCACGCTGTTCAGGATAAGACAGAATATGCCTTTTTGAGGTTTCGCACGGCCCTGGTCCCAGCGGCTAGCGTTGGAAGCCAACTGGGCTGGTTTTGCATCATTGGGGGAGTCTTTCTCTATCTCCTTGCAGGAGAGTTCGGGTTAACTGTTCTCTGGATAGGAATCTTCCTGTTTGCGTTGGCTGTCCTTTTTTCCTTGGTAACTCTGCCCGTAGAGTTTAATGCCAGCAATCGAGCACGGCTGATGCTACGCACTACCGGCTTGGTTTCCGTTGAAGAATATAACGGCGCCAGTGCTGTCCTGTCAGCAGCGGCTCTGACCTATGTAGCTTCCTTTCTCCAGGCAGTAGCCCAGCTTATGTTTTTCATTCTACTCGCCGTAGGTCTGGGCCGAAGGTAGTCTTTTGCCTAGATGCCAACACTGTGGGAAGGAATCCCGCCTTATTTCCCAGGCATTAGAGGTCTGTCTTGATTGTATTCGGGAGGACTTTGCTGCAGTTCTGCCCAAGACTCAAGAAGCTCACCACAAGGCTAGGAGCCTATTCGACCTCCCTACTTATCCTCCTGCCTGTGAAACCGGACCCCAATGCCTTATTTGTGTTAATGAATGCCGCTTACCCCCAAAGGGCAGAAGCTTTTGTGGACTTCGTTTCAATGAAGCGAATAGGCTCAAGGGCGCCACGGCAGATAAAGCCAACGTCAGTTGGTATTACGACCCCTTGCCCACTAATTGTGTAGCAGATTGGGTCTGTCCCGGTGGGACAGGGGTTGCTTATCCGGAATTTGCCTATCGCAACGGCCCAGAATACGGCTACAAGAACCTGGCAGTGTTCTACCAGGCTTGCTCCTTCGATTGCCTATTTTGCCAGAACTGGCACTTTCGCCAATTAGCGCTAAAGGGTGCCAATGTTAGCGCTCCAACGCTCGCTGACGCTGTTGATGAGCGGACTTCCTGCATCTGCTACTTTGGTGGTGACCCCACGCCCCAGTTGCCCCACTCGATTCGCGTTGCTCGATTAGCTTTGCAAAAGAACAAAGGCAGGATTCTCCGCATTTGCTGGGAGACCAATGGCTCCATGCATCCCGCCCTGCTGAAACAGGCCGCCGACATTGCTTTGCACACCGGTGGCTGTATCAAGTTCGACCTTAAAGCCTGGGATGAGGGACTGCATATCGGCCTATGCGGCGTAAGCAACAAGAGGACCTTGGAGAACTTCCAGCTTCTAGCTGAATATGCCAGGAGAAGGCCTTCGCCTCCTTTCCTGGTCGCCAGCACTCTGCTGGTGCCGGGATATGTAGATAGGAGAGAGATTTCCCAGCTTGCTCAATTTATCTCCTCCATCAACCCAGATATCCCGTATTCCCTTCTTGCCTTTTATCCCCAATTCATGATGCGCGACTTGCCCACCACATCCAGACGGCACGCTGAGGAATGTCTGGCAGCAGCGAAGGCACAGGGGCTGAAAAGGGTCAGGATTGGGAACGTGCGTTTGTTGAGAGAAGATTACTGACCTCGTGACGGCGAGGCTTGTCCCCAATCGAAGCCCTGAGCCGAACCGAAGAGGTAGCGAGGGAACCTAACTGGCCTTGTCATTGCCAGGAGCATTGGCGACAAAGCAATCTGAAAGCGTTAACCAAGCTTTGGAAAAGGCGGGAAGTCTCATTGTAACTGGTACTAAAAACCGGGGCACCCCATCACCAAGGATTGAGCTTTGGGTTAACAAAGCGATGCAATGTTCAACGGACTAAGCATCCGTGACTTGGTATTCCGTCGTTTTGT
>CAYVSN010000022.1:5261-9899 GCA_964453875.1 uncultured Dehalococcoidales bacterium | reverse complement strand
TCGAAGTGGTGGGCTCAAGAGAGCAAAGCGCGTTGTAGCTCCAATCAAAGTAAAATGGGGCAAATTCAATCTAAGACTTCTAGCCCCTGCTCCCTTGCCCAAGAAGATATCAAAAACGAAATCCTCCATCGCAGGGTAGAGCTTCTCCTCTACCGTATGGCCAAGTCGGTGGATCTCGTCAAGAAAGAGGATATCACCTTCGCGGAGGCTAGTAAGTATAGCTGCTAAGTCTCCGGGCCGCTCTACTGCCGGTCCCGAGCTAACCTTGATGTTGACTCCCATCTCAGCGGCAATAATATAGGCAAGCGTGGTTTTGCCTAAGCCAGGAGGCCCGTAAAGTAGCGTGTGATCTAGAGGCTCTCCCCTTTCCTCGGCAGCAGCGATCGCTATTTTGAGGTTATCTTTGACTTTGCCTTGACCAATAAACTCCCTAAGAGATCTGGGGCGAAGACTATAATCGAGGGGGACATCCTCACTGATAGGCCTACCCGATGTGATTGGCATTCTATCATTCTGCTTCCTTGCAGCCATAGCTAAGGAACGGTTAGTTCTGATTGATCTGGTTGCAAGCTTTCCTCTTCCGTCTCTCTTTCTAGGATTTGCGCCGGGATGAGCTTACCAAGGATAACATTCTCTTTAAGGCCACGAAGTCTATCAGTGCTACCTTTGATTGCTGCGTCCACAAGGACGTGAGCGGTTTCCTGGAAAGAAGCTGAAGCTAGCCAGCTCTGGCTATTCAAAGAAGCCCTTGTTATTCCCAGGAGAACACCTTGTGCCGTAGCTGGTTCTCCCCCCTCAGCCATCGCCTTGGCGTTTATGTTCTCATAGTCAAAGCGGTTGACTAGCTCGCCTGGTAAAAGCTCCGTATCACCTGACGAAAGAATTTGTACGCGGCTTAACATCTGGCGCACAATGACCTCAATATGCTTATCGTTAATATTAACACCTTGAGAACGATAGACTTTCTGCACCTCGTCAATCAAATATCTCTGTACCGCTTCTTTGCCTATGATATGCAGAATATCGTGTGGGGCGATGACACCTTCGGTAAGCTGGTCACCAGCGTTTACCTTGTCCCCAGGCTTAACAGTCAAGTGCGTACCGTGGGGAACAGAGTATTCTTTCTCATCTTTTCCTTCATACTGGATGTAAAGGCGATTGTCCTCGGTAATGACTTGGCCTGAAACCCTAGCTATTATGGCTTGTTGTTCAGTTACCATTGGCAGTCTGTCTTGGCTCCTATCGGCGGTGTAGTCCTTTGGGCAAGCTAGGACGGCGCCAATATTGACAAATTCCCCATTACTTACAGCTAGTTCCATCGCTGGTGATAAGGCATACTCATCCAAGTAAGGTTCAGAACTAGTAATTCTGATTGCGTACCCCTTGTCGGTGTCAAACACCTCAACAGCGCCACTAATCTCCGACATAATTGCACTCGCTTTAGGGGTCCTTGCCTCAAAAAGTTCCTCTACGCGAGGTAAGCCACTGGTAATATCTGTGCTGACTATACCCCCTGTGTGGAAAGTGCGCAGAGTAAGCTGGGTGCCTGGCTCACCAATGCTTTCGGCAGCAATGATGCCTACCGCGGTGCTAACACTAACCAGTCTTCTCAAAGCTAAGTCCCGCCCATAGCAATACTGACAGACGCCAAACCGTGAACGGCAGCTAAGAGGGGACCTCACGTAGACCTGTGTGATGCCGGCTTCGACAATCTGCGAAGCCTTTTCCTCATCAATTTCTACATCACGGTGGACAACAGTCTCGCCTGTCCGTGGATCCACGATTTCGGCTGCTGCCAAGCGACCAACAATCCTCTCACAAAGCGAGGGCAAAGAGCTTCCTTCCGTTCCTCCTGACACCCAAATCCCCTCACTAGTTCCGCAGGCCTCTTCAACCACAGTCACATCCTGAGCTACATCAACGAGCCGCCTAGTGAGGTAGCCACTGCTTGAAGTTCTTAGCGCGGTATCAGCCAACCCCTTACGAGCGCCATGAGTGGAAATAAAATACTCCATTGGCGTTAACCCCTCACGGAAGCTCGAGTTAATGGGAAAATCAATTATCCTCCCAGATGGATCGGTCATTAATCCACGCATTCCCGCCATCTGTCTAATCTGTGAAATATTCCCTTTCGCCCCTGAAGTGCTCATCATATAGATACCACCATAGCGATGTAATGATTCGGAAATGGCCTCAGCAATTCTATCCGTGGTTTCCGTCCATATTTGAATTTCACCGGTATACCGCTCATCATCAGTGATCAAGCCATGGCTAAACTGCTCCTTGATAGCCCCGACTTGCTCTTCAGCTTCCTTAAGGATTTCTGGCTTGCTCTGAGGGACTTCCACATCTTGTATGGCAATAGAAGTGCCAGACTTTGTAGCATAGTCAAAGCCCAATTGCTTAAGATTATCGAGAAAGGTAGCTGTGCCCACATTGCCCAGTGAACCAAGGCAATCAGATACTAACCGTCTCAAAGTACCCTTGTCTACCACCTCGTTGAAGAAGCGGAATTGCGGCGGTAAAGCATCGTTGAATAGAATTCGACCTACGGTAGTCTTTATCTTTTCCCCTTGCTTATTCTCGCCTCGCACCATAATTTCGGCTCTGAGTTCAACGATGCCAAGTTCATAAGCCAGCTTAGCCTCCTCAAAATTACTGAATACCTTTCCCTCCCCATAGGCACCGCATTGGGGACTAGTAAGGTAATAGCAACCGAGGACCATGTCCAGGCTAGGTGCCACAATTGGGTCACCAGAGCTTGGCAGCAACATATTATAGATGCTTAACATGTGTTCCTTGGCCTCCCTCACTGCCGCCTTGGATAGCGGAACATGAACCGCCATCTGATCACCGTCGAAATCAGCGTTAAAGGGAGCGCAAACTAAGGGGTGAATTTGAAAGGCATCACCGTCGATAATCACGGGGTCAAAGGCTTGAATGCTCAAGCGGTGCAATGTCGGGGCACGATTAAGCAGTACGGGGGCCTTCCTAACCGCTTCGTTGAGTAGATCCCAAACCTCCTGCCTAGGTCTCTCTATTTGTCTACGAGCACTTTTTATATTGCTGGCAAGGCCTCGCTCTATGAGCTTGTGCACAACAAAGGGTTTAAACAACTCCAAAGCTACCTGTCGAGGCAGGCCGCACTGGTGGAGCTTGAGCTCTGGGCCAACAACGATAACTGCCCGACCACTGTAATCCACTCGCTTGCCCAAGAGGTTCTGCCGAAAGCGTCCTTGTTTTCCTTTCAGCATATCTGACAGTGATTTCAGAGTGTGAGCATTGCCGGTAGTAACTGCGCGGCCCCTACGGCCGTTGTCGATAAGTGAATCAACAGCTTCCTGAAGCATGTTTTCCTCATTGTGTATAATAACTTGGGGCGCCCCCATTTGGATAAGGCGACGGAGGCGCTTATTACGATTAATAACCCGCCGATAAAGGTTGTTCAAGTCGCTAATGGCAAAGCGGCCCCCATCCAGTTGAACCGCAGGCCGAAGTGCCGGTGGTAGCACAGGCAGCACAGTCAACACCATCCATTCAGGTCTATTTCCACTTCGCCTGAGGTCATCGACTAACCGCAATCGTTTGCTCGCCTTCTTCCGACGTTGACCAGAAGTGGTACGTACCTCCTCGAGGAGATTTTGGTATAATTGCGCTATATCAATCTGTTTGAGAACCTCCAAGATAGCTTCAGCTCCTATGCCAGCCTTAAAAACATCGCCATATTTGTCTCTAAGCTGGTGATAATTTTCCTCGCTAAGCAGTTTCAATGGCTGAAGGCCTTCCATCTCTTCTATTTTCCTCTCCAATTCCTCTTCAAGTTCAATCCTTTTCTCCTCTTGTTCGGCTATCCTTTTGGATGTCTCCTCTTCGAGTTGGCGAATCTTGTCTTGACAGGCCTCACCATCAACTGCAGTGATAATATACTGAGCGAAATAGATAACCCGCTCTAGGTTTCGTGGGGAGAGATCAAGGAGGACTGCAAGTCGGCTAGGCACTAATTTGACAAACCAAATGTGAGCGACTGGCGCGGCTAACTCGATGTGCCCCATGCGCTCCCGACGCACTCTAGAATGCGTCACTTCGACTCCACATTTATCACAAATGACGCCTTGATAACGCGCTTTCTTGTATTTGCCGCAGGAGCATTCAAAGTCCTTGGTGGGACCAAAGATCTTTTCGCAGAATAGTCCGTCTCTCTCCGGCTTCAAAGTGCGATAGTTGATGGTCTCTGCCTTGATTACCTCGCCATGAGACCAGCCCCTTATCTGTTCTGGTGAAGCTAGGCTAATACGGATAGCATTAAGCTCGTTAACTCCAGGCATTTCTTTCTACCCCAAATTGTGTTCTAGTCCTGGCTCTTGGTTTCTCACCAAAGAGGTTCAATCTCTCTTCCTCTTCGTTAAGCAACTCAACGGCAAATCCCAGGCTCCGTAACTCCATGAATAGCA
Organism: uncultured Dehalococcoidales bacterium; assembly: GCA_964453875.1. Classification (GTDB taxonomy): domain Bacteria; phylum Chloroflexota; class Dehalococcoidia; order GIF9; family AB-539-J10; genus JADFUX01. The sequence continues at coordinate 5,448 of CAYVSN010000022.1, read as the reverse complement.
CCTTACACGACTCAGGAACACCTGACTGGATAACATCCTCGCCTTTGACAATAGCTTCGTACGCTTTGGCTCGACCTATCACATCATCCGACTTTACAGTGAGCAACTCCTGAAGATTGTAAGCCGCGCCATATGCTTCTAGAGCCCATACTTCCATCTCCCCAAAGCGCTGACCACCAAACTTAGC
>CAYVSN010000022.1:0-5251 GCA_964453875.1 uncultured Dehalococcoidales bacterium | reverse complement strand
GGGGTTGTTGGGTTACCAGAGAGTAAGGGCCGATAGAGCGTGCATGTACCTTATCCCCTGCAAGATGTATTAGCTTCATCATATAGATATTCCCTACAGTCACCGGACGGTCGAAAGGCTCACCGCTTCGACCATCGCGAAGAGTAATCTTTCCATAGATAGGGGCTGAAACTTTCTGTTCACGATAGAGTCTCTGTGCGGTTTCCTCAATCTCCCCATCAGTCAAGGTTCTTACCTTCATATCCAATTTCTCCAGCCACAAACGAAGGCAAACCACTTTGGCTTCTCCTCGATGGTTCTCATCAAATACTCTCTTGACATCAAAACCACGATCAGCAAGCCATAGCTCAGCTTTCTCAAGATTGATAGCTAAGTTGCCTGCCTCTCCCTTCGAGTCAAGGAGGATGGCTTCAGCTTCATGGGCTATCCAGACCCTTGCTAAAGCATCTTCGATAGCCAGGTCATCAGCACCATCAAATATCGGATTCAGTGCTCTGAAACCCAGAATATGGGCGGCCCAACCTAGGTGAGCTTCCAAGACTTGTCCCAAGTTCATACGTGAGGGAACACCGATAGGGTTAAGAATGATGTCTACAGGCGTACCATCAGGCAAGAAAGGCATATCTTCTTCAGGTAATACGGTAGAAACGACTCCTTTGTTGCCATGCCTACCCGACATTTTGTCACCAATCGAGATTTTACGTTGTTGCGCAACCCATATTCTCACCAGCTGAATTACCCCTTGTGGTAATTCAGCATGGTCAGCATGAGAGAAAACTTTGACATCAATTACTCGCCCCTGCTCACCAGGTGGCATCCTGAGGGAATTATCTTTCACGTCTCGCGTCTTCTCACCGAAGATAGCCCTTAGTAGTTTTTCCTCCGCCGTCAACTCGGTTTCACCTTTGGGGGTGATTTTGCCCACCAAAATGTCGCCAGGATCCACTTCGGCGCCGGTGCGAATGATGCCATACTCATCAAGATTGCGTAGGCTTTCCTCGCTTACATTGGGTATGTCTCTGGTTATTTCCTCTGGCCCAAGTTTGGTGTCACGCGCCTCAATTTCATACCTCTCGATGTGAACAGAGGTAAATGTATCCTCTCTTACTAGTCTCCTACTAATAATCACAGCGTCTTCGAAGTTGTACCCGTGCCAACTCATAAAAGCACAGACAACGTTTTGTCCCAAGGCAAGTTTTTCGTCCTCAGTTGATGAGCCCTCAGCTAAGACTTGTCCCTTCCTAATCCTGTCGCCTTTGTTTACCTTAGGACGTTGGTTGATGCATGTCCCCTGGTTTGTTCTGACAAATTTCCGCAATCGGTAGACATCCTCGTTTCCTTCCGTCCCCACCACCACGATCTCAGAGCTTGTAACCGAAGTTACTATACCATCACTGCGGGCGTGAAGTAGTTCTCTGATATATTTAGCTACCTCCCCCTCCATGCCTGTAGCCACTAAAGGAGCTTGCGGGCGTAGCAGGGGTACTGCCTGGCGTTGCATATTGCAACCCATTAAGGCGCGGTTAGCATCATTGTGCTCCAGAAAAGGGATAAGAGAGGCACTAGCACTAAATATTTGTTTTGGAGAAACATCCATAAAATCAATTTTGCCAGGCGACTCTTTGAAGTATTTGCTACCTTTCCTAACGTCGATCATTCCCTCAGAAAACTCGCCGCTCTCCCTAAGAGGAGCATTGGCTTCAGCGATAACATATTGCTCTTCTTCGTCAGCAGCCAAGTATGCGATTTGGTTAGAAGGGAAGGAATATACCTTGATAGCGTGCAAAGGGAGAGAAGCTAGCCTTTCGGCAATTTCCTCTGTGACCAATGCTCCTGATTCGATTATGGCATGGCCCTGGCTGTCTATTACGTCCTCCCGAATCCTTCTTCCTACCAATTCTTCCGGACTATTAGGTACTTCTTGGAGAACCCTACGATATGGAGTTTCTATGAAGCCATATTTATTGATCGAGGCGTAATTAGCCAAGGAGTTAATGAGACCAATGTTAGGACCCTCGGGCGTCTCTATAGGACAGATTCTGCCATAATGGGAATGGTGAACGTCACGAACATCGAAACCGGCACGCTCTCGGGAAAGCCCACTGGGACCTATGGCCGAAACACGACGCTTATGGGTTAGTTCAGCTAACGGGTTAGTTTGATCAGCAAATTGGGATAATTGCGACCTGCCAAAGAATTCTCTTACGGCGGCTACCACAGGGCGAGTGTTGATCAAGCCAGCAGGAGTTGCTCCATCAGTACTAAGAATGCTCATGTGCTCCTTAATGGCTCTCTCTAGGCGCAATAATCCAATACGAAATTGGTTTTGCATCAAGGAACCCACTGTTCGTGTCCGTCTGCTGCTTAGATGATTAATATCATCAGGTTCTTCCTTTCTGTTATTGATCAAAATCATATGCCGCACTATTTGCACAATGTCTTCAGGCGTTAGAGCAGAATGGGTCAAAGGAATATCAAGGCCCAACCTCTTATTAAGCTTATATCGACCCACTTCACCTAAGTCGTATCTTCGAGGGTTAAACAAGAAATTGTTTATCATTGCCTGAGCACTAGCCAGACTAGGGGGCTCACTAGAAGACAATTTCCGGTAAATATCAACCAAGGCACTAGCCCTATCTTTGACCGCGATATCCCGATCTAGGGTAGAGCGAATATATTGGTGAGCAGGCGAGCTATTTTCCACGTCTTGGAAAAGCGTCAATAGATCGCTATCCTTAGCAAAACCTATGGCTCGCAGCAAGGTGGTGACAAGTATTTTCCGCTTGCCAGTCACCTTAACTGAAAAAACGTTTCGACTAGACGTCTCAAAATCTAGCCATGCCCCATGTGCAGGAATAAGCTTGGCATGGCACAACTCTACTCCGCTTGCAGGATCACTTTCCAATGTGAAATAGATGCCCGAAGAGCGAATCAGTTGATTGACTACCACTCTCTCTCCCCCAGAAATAATGAAAGTGCCTCTGTCCGTCATTAAAGGAATGTCACCAAAGAATACTTCCTGTGGCTTAATGATTTCCCCTGTATCCTTGATTATCAATTGAACCGTGACATAAAGGGGAGCTGCGTAGGTCATGCCGCACTCGAGGCACTTTTCCTCGGAGTGTTGAGGCTCGCGGAACTCATAATCGGTTAAGCGCAGCTCCAATTTAGACCCAGTAGAATCCTGGATAGGAGAAATCTCCTCAAGCAGTTCCTTTAGCCCTTCTTCTTGAAACCAGCGAAATGAATCGAGTTGAACTTGAAGAAGGTTCGGTACTACGATGAGATCGGATAACTTGGCAAAAGATTTTTCCGTTTTCTGTTTCTCAGACGCGGCTACAACAGCCATCCTGTCTTCTCCTCATAGCAAAGTAAAAGGGGGAAAGATTTTACCGTAGCTAAGCCATTTCAAGCTTAAAGATGACTAACTGAGGATAAATCTAGAAATCCAAGAAAATAGAATGAGGCACTACACACAACTGCGAATAAGTATTATTGCACCATTATGCAAAATTGTCAACCGCGATGCTAATTTCACGGCAAATTTCTTCACGATTCTTAGAGTCAATTATGCCGGCCGGATCACCCATTTCGATTTCCAATAGACGCAAAGGGTGACTAGAGATATTATAAGTTCTTTCTACGGTCGAGGCAAGCCACTCAGAGTGGCAATTACCAAGGAAAAGCTGTATCATTCTCAGGCAATCCTGTGAAGACATTTAACAAGAAAGGAGACACTGGGGAAACTAGCCTTCTTTACGGTATTAGGGTGCCCAAATCTGATGTGAGGTGCGAAGCCTACGGAACGATTGACGAGGCTGTTTCACTTCTAGGTCTGGCTAGAAACTTCTGCCAACCAGACGTTAAGGACATCCTTTGTAGCATTCAACATGATTTATTTGCGGTAGGTACAGAGATAGCAACCCCGCAAGAGCACTATTCCCAGTTAGTTGCAAAAGGTAAAGTGGTCAAGCAGGAAATGGTGCAGAGGTTGGAGAATTTGATAGATGATTTTGAGGCCGAGATTGATATGCCCCACGGCTTTATCATTCCTGGTGCCTGTGTAAGCTCTGCAGCTTTGGACGTGGCGCGAACTGTGGTCAGGCGCGCAGAGAGGAGAGCGGTTGCTCTGAAGGAATCAGGGCAGCTACCTAATGAAGAGCTGCTGAAGTATCTTAATCGCTCGGCTGACTTGATATTTACCCTAGCTCGTTATGAAGAGAAAAATGGAAATAATCCCGGCTATTGATATCAAGGATGGCCAATGTGTCGGCCTTTATCAGGGTGACTATACCCAGCAAACCGTTTTTGACGATGAGCCAACGGCGGTAGCTTTGATGTGGCTTTCCAAGGGTGCACGCTGGCTTCACATAGTTGATTTGGACGGCGCTGCTGGCGGTGAGCCCAAGAACATAGCTACTATCGAGGAGATAATCAAAGTGAGCGGTCTACAGGTACAATTGGGAGGCGGTATTAGGCGGGAAGACGTAGCTGAGGAGCTGTTAAGCAAGGGGGTAAATCGCGTGATTCTGGGCACTGCAGCTATAGAGAACCCAAGATTAGTGGAAAAACTGTGTCGCCGATTTGGTGAAGCCGTAATAGTCACCCTTGATGTTCGAGATGGCAAAATAGCTACTCACGGCTGGCTGAAAAACTCCTTTGTTGAGGTGTTTGAATTTGCCAGGGCAATGGTGGAGGTCGGCGTGAGGCGCTTCATTCACACTGATATAGAAAGGGATGGTACCCTCACCGAGCCTGATTTTGACATGGTAAGTAGGTTGGTTGCTGAAACGAGAGTTCCGATTATTGCTTCTGGGGGCATCTGCAGGCTGGAACACTTGGCTAAGCTTAAGGAACTAGTGGTTGATGGAGCTATCATAGGCAAAGCTCTTTATACCGGTGATATTGACTTGCGGGAGGCGATAGTTGGTTTCGGGGGTCAGAAGTGAGATGTTAGAGTTCGATGATAGAGGTTTGATTCCAGCCATTATTCAAGATGCCAAGAGTGACGAGGTTCTGATGCTCGGCTATATGAACAGGGAGTCACTAAAGCGAACGCTGTCAAGTGGCGATGTTTGGTTTTATAGTCGTAGTCGGCAGGAGTTGTGGCACAAGGGGGAGACTTCAGGTAATTTCCTCAAGTTGAAGTCTATTGTGAAAGACTGTGATAGCGATACTCTTTTGGTCCGTGCTGAGCCCACGGGCCCGGTATGTCATACCGGCAATAAAACCTGCTTCTTTCAGCAACTGG
>CAYVSN010000021.1:0-9925 GCA_964453875.1 uncultured Dehalococcoidales bacterium | reverse complement strand
CCCGGAAATGAGCAGAGCGGGTTAGCCCAAGAACTCTATCCGAGCTCTCTAACCCGCTCTTGTTTTGCCGTATCGACCTTACAGCTAATCTAGGGTTTGCACCCTCTGAGCTAAAAAGGAAAAGGCGAGCACCATAACCCCTTTATCTCAAAGGGTGCTCGCCCTTTTCTCTACTAAATAGTAATCAGACCCTTTCAGTCTGTCAAGTTTTAGCGATTCTTAAAATTATTACCCCACTACTATTCCTAAAACCACTACGAACACAGCAGTTCTTCATGCTCTTTGCTTCGCTTTATACTTGTAAACAGCGTAGCCCAAAAGACAGACTCCGCCAAATATTAGCAGGTTAGTACCAACCGGCCCCGCTATCTCAGCCATCAATTTCAAGTGATGGACTATGTAAGCTATGCCAGCGATACTTAAAACCACAATTATGCCGATTATGATTGCGACAACAGGCGAGCCAGCAACCTTCATCTCAATAACAGCTTGGTCCCAAGCCGTAGCATACACATCCGTAATCGACACGCCACTACCAAGCATTTGCTGAATTACCCAGTCCATTCCCCAAAGTTCAACTACTGGGGCAATTGGCAATGTGGTATCAATAATCAGACGTAGCTTTGTACCTGGCTCAAGTTGATCAATTGGGGGTATGGTTTGCTCAAATTCCTCCGCGTTACCTTCAGCCAGTGTGACCCACGGAGCAGGAGCACTAATCAGACCGCGCATTCTATTACTATTTTCCCCTCTCCTTTTCTTTTTTGCGCTTCCTAGCCAAAGCGATTAAAGCTGTCCCGCCAAGACCAAGTGCAATCCAGCCCCAAGGAAACTTGCCTTCTTCTGGAGGCCCCACACATTTGACGGCATCCCACAGCTCATCGCCGAGAACTGAATTGCCCCCCCACACCTTCTCAGCAAGAATCATTAGTCCTCTATTTTGGCATGAAATTTCCACATGCCAGCCTTGTTGATCACAATAGATTCACTCCCTTTCTGGAAATCCTCACCAGGGTCAGCAATAGCGGCACCATACCACCGTCCTACGATATTCGCATCAGGATCAATGAACTCGACTGTTACAAAGAAGGTGCACTGGTAGGAATATAGATTAGTGAACCAAGCCCTTCCATTTATTATGTTGCCGACAGGAATCTCGATGGGAAAATCGGCCTCGTAGTAGAATTCACCAGTAGTTTCATCGTAAATCTGTGGGGTATGTATCCAAGCAAGTTCACCAACAGCATCTACGGCTGCCCAAGTTTTCTCGTCTAGCTTTGCAGTTATTATGGCTACACCAGTCGCTCTTTCAGCTAGTCTACCTCTCATACTATGCCTCCTTAATTGTGAACCACACCCTGAGGTCCTCAGCACTCCGGTCCATATAGTTGCCCACTCCCCAGTAGCTATTCTTGTGCCAAACCCCCTCGTAGCAGCCCACGAAGTCGTCTTCAGCACCAAAGAGACTCCCAATAACCTCACCCAAGCTTAGCCCAAAAAGGCTTGTGAGACTACTCGTTTCTGCGCCCATCCATGCCCCCGCAGCTATTCCAAGGGCTTCGTAGAATAGCATTTCAAAACTTCCGCCGTCGCTTTCGTAGGCAACAATAAATACTCTCAGATAATCTCCAACCTCGTCTGTAGAAAAGATTCGAGTTTGCACCGATGTGCTTTCGTTGTCATTTAGGCTGTAGTGAGGAACGCCTTTAGTCTGGCTTGGTATTTCCCACTTCTCTGTCTTTATTCCATCAGTCACGACAATGCCCAAGTATATTTCACCTCGTCCCTTAATATCAGGGTCGTGGTCGAAATAGACTCCTATTTCCATGAGCGTAACTACAATGCCTGGATTTCGGGTCGTTACAGTGCAGTATGCTGCCTCAGATTCACCAGCCGAATTGTAGGCTACGACTGAATAGCGGTAAGTGGTGGCCGGTTCTAGGCCTGTATCTCGATAGGCATTTCTATCTTTGCCTACCTCAGCTACAAAAGCGTTATTGCGGTATATTTTGAAGCCATGCTCGTTGTTGGAATTGTCAGCCCATCGCAGTTCAACTTCATGCTGTGATATGGAGGCAGCAGCCAAATTCGATGGACTTGAAGGTGGTACGAGTGGAGTACCGCAGGCTACTACAAAGGAAATCAAGCTTATAAACAGAATGATAAGGACATAGTTCACAACAGTTCTCATTACCACACCCCCTTGCCTTTGATTGCCTTATTATACTCCAATGCTAAACATAAGCAGTACAGAGCTTGTCGTTTAAATAATCTTCCAAGAAGCGCACACAGCAAATTCCCAGGGGTTCACTAAGAATAGTGTCGGGCACATACTTAATATCCTGATCATTCATGAACATGACTGTTTCGTATTCATCCAAGTCTGCTGCTTTGAGAAAGGGGCTCATTATGCGCGGGTTGGTTGTTTCCAAAGCGTAGTCCTGAGCAAGCCTGATGTATGTTATGGCGTGCCCTCCCACTCCATTTAGTTTAAGGTTGCCGAGCCAGACATAAACCTGGTCCGGTGGCAGCTCTTGGCGGAGCAGGCTGGCCAACAGTACCGACTTATTAAAGCAATTAAGGCGCTTAACTTTTATACTTTGCGCCGGCTCAAGCCAAGTGTCCTTCTGCTCGAAGGTTTTGCCGTCAATGGTTATTTTGGTTGAAAGAAACTGGGTGTAGGGTATGCTTTTGACATAATTCCACAGGGCAGAGATCCTCTCTTCTTGGCTTGCTATCCCGCGGGTGAGTTCTGAATATTTCTCCTGCACCTCTAAATTGTCCGGTGTCACCCATGAGGTGAGATAGCGGGACTCGTGGAATAGTGTTGCTGCATGGTCGCCCCCTATGGGCTGGTCGTCGCAGGGGACGGCGCTATCAATAGCGATCATCACTGCTCCTTTGGCTCAGAACTCTTTATGTTCTTGATTGCGGAGGTAACCGCGGCGATCACTTTGGCCGATTCCTTGGCAATGTTGAAATACTTTTGGGGTACATCAACATTGAATCTCAGGCTAGCCTTCTCACCGCGTGGTCGGATGCTAATGTTCAGCTTCATTTTCTCGCCACGTACTTCCTGGAGAGTTCTGCCAGCCTCTTGCTCCCTTCCTCAGTTGTGGCCATCAATGCTGGCCACAGGATTCCGCCGGCTATGAAAGAGACAGTACCGATAACCAGCCAAGTTGGGACAGTTACCCCTCCATTCTCCTGCGCCACTGATTTAACTATTCCTGTTTCTCCACAAAATGGGCAAGTTACTTGCTGCCCAATCCTAGTCACAGCAATCGGGTAGCTGCAAGAGCAGCACGCGACAGAGTTGACCTGAGCAGCGAGGCCGGAGCCTCGCTCTGGCAGGGGATAGTATTCAGGGTGCGCGTAATACTCCTCAGGAGTGATGTCGTAATGGTCACAGGCCCGCTCCACATCTCCCTTCGGATTTGCTCTCCTTCGCTCGTCGCCTCTCAAGCTTCACCTCCTTTATTTGTCCCTAAGCCTCAACAGGAAGAGCGGGTTAGCTCATCCTGTTGAACTCTAACCCGCTCTTGATTGCTAGATTAAATCAGAAGGGAGTAATTGTCAAGCTAGCCCTTACCCGTCTTGGATGCCTCCGGGTGGCATGGGCATTACTTGTGGTCGAGACGAGGCCAAAATCTGAAGTATTGTCTGCGCCTGTATTGATAATGCTGTGAATACGCAGAGCTTCACGGTCTGCGGAGCAATCATGCCAGGCTTCTGCATGGGCAGCTCCACAGCAAGCCGACACTCCTCACAAGCCAAATCGCCAAGCCAGGGGCACGGTTTGGGCTTCTCTTTATTTTCCATTTTCTGAGGGATCAAGCAAATTATACCAGCCCAGTTGCCATCTCTCTCGTGATGCTATTTGGTAGATTTCTGGACACTCTCTCCAATCTATTCTAACTACGTTTAGACATCGGCCACAAATTGCATAAGCTGGATAGACACGTTCATCAATGTCTTCTACTACCCACCTATTATTGTCAGTGCCAAGCCGCCACCTTACTTGCTTAATATCTGGAGGTAGAGCGCAGCCCAACAGTAGTAAGCAACCATCTCACTAGGGACAATCATCGTTGATATTAGCTCTTCCCCCTCCGAGCTGACTCCAATGCAGCTTGACAACACTCTAGGAGTCATTTCAATCTCTCCTTGATCGCATTTATATCACTCTGCAACTTCGCCTGCAACTCAGCCGAGGTGAGAATGAGAACTCCAACGGAAGGATTACCCTCTCCTATTTTGTCAGTGAGCCATTCAAGCGTGAGCCAGTCCAGACTCCATGGCTTTAGATTAAGAAGGAACTGTTGCTGCTTGGGGCGCAAAGATTCCCAGATGTTGCTTTCAAGCAGCCACTTGTAGACATCCTGAGTTTTTTTGCCTTCGACACGCTTCGCAATGTTGCCAGCTAGGAAATCGGGGGCAAACTCTTTGAGTGCTGCTCTCTTCCATGAGCTAGGCTTAGGCATCTTGACATTAAGTTTCATTCTTCTACGGGTATTCTTTTAACGGAGTATATTTGGCCGCAGCTAGAGCATATTGCCTTGGTAGCGTCCTTGGCTACAGGGACTTCACCCTTGCATTTTACACACTCTATTTCCCCATACTCGCCTACACCAGCCTCAATTACCTGGGGCGCAGTGCCGACCCCAGCGCCTCCGGCTGCGCTTTCCTCTTCCTCAAAAGCTCCAGCCATAACTCGGCCCAGTCGGTCAAGCGCCCCACCGAAGGTCTTGTTCTTATCCATCTGTACTTGTATGTTGCCTTGAATCTCAGCCTGTCGCAGAGCAGTGTCCGTTTCCCATTTTTTCTTCTCTAGGTCCCACCTCTCTTTTCTCTCCTGTCGGTCATCCGCCATTTGTTCCAGTCGTATTTTTGTATCAATCTCCATCTGCTTCAATTGGATCTGAATGTCGGCTGGTATCCCAGTGCCTGTAGCCTGTGTCAGCCCCATCTCTTTGGCTGCTTCCCTAATGTCCTTTAGTTGGTCAGCAATGCTGGCTGGTGTTGCGCCAGCCGCTTTCGCTTGTGCAAGTTGGTCCAGACGCCTCTCTATGCTAGCCCACTTTTCTCTCTGGAGTTCCAGCCTAGCCTGCTCCAATTGCTGCACCAATTTCGTCTGCTGCTCATCCGGCTTCTTACTCTCTAGGACTGCCTTTGTGAGTTGCTCTATCCTCTCTTCAAGGTGGGCCATTCTCTGTTGCGCCAGGTCATCCTGTGCCTTCCGCAAATCTTTCTCTTTTTCATCGAGTTGGTTTCGCAGTTGTCCTGCTCCGGATAATTGATCAGACACTTCTTTCACCTCCTGGTAGGCTTTCATTTGGGCGCTTGTCTCCTCAGCTTGGCTCTGACTTGGCGGCTGAGTACCAGTCTTCCCAGACCGCTCTTGGGCTCTCTGACGTGCAACATCTCTTACGTCAGGCAATTTTAACTTCACCTCCCTCGATTATTGGTTTATGGCATAGAGACCACAAATACTCAATGCCAGCTTTTAGTGTATCCGAAAAAGTATTGTCAATGCCATGTCGGGTTCTCAAGTCCTGATAAAGGAAGTAGCACTCATAAAGGTCGCCTGGGTCGAGTGTCACCTTCTCATCTTTGATTTGGAAACTCACCGGAGACTGTTTGGCCTTCACTTCGCTGAGGGGGAGGCCACGCTGAGGAGCCGGTACTTGATTGCCCTGACCTTTATTTCCAGCGAACTTCAATGCTTCTTCAAGGCTGGATGCCGCTCTGATCTGTTTAAAGCGCTTCGAGGCAATACTAAACTGCTTGCGGCCAGCCTCTTGCCCCCCCTCATATTCACGGATGGCCTTGATCTCTTCCTCGGTCAGGGGTCGCGCTACAAATGCCATTGACTGCCCTCCATACATTCCATAAAATAGAGCGGGAATTAACCCGCTCTACTCACAGATTACTCCCATGCTGATTGCTTGTCAAGTTCATTGAGGTTTTTAACACTCCATGATTCACACTCCACACTCCATACACTACATGCCACACTCCACATGGAGTGTCTCACTCAGTCACCATAGGCATGACTCACACTCCACACTCCATACACTCTGACGGGTGAATGAGTGTGGTATGAGTGTCATGGAGGTCTTGTAGTGTCTCAGAGACTTGACAACAACTGCGTCTGGGTTTAATCTAATGTTAGAGCGGGTCTTAACCCGCTCTGTAGTTTTAATGGGGAGGAGCATGAAGCCTAGCGACATAATTAGAGATGTTTTCAGCTTCGCCAGCGATTCTCTGAGGAACAAAAAAGCTAATCCAGTGACTACTCTTCCTTCTGTGGAAGAACTTGAGCAGCGATTCAATGAGATCTACTCAAAAGGCCCCAAAACGGGGGCTGAAAGTGAAAATGCGGGGGATAGCCCGAAAAAAGTGAAAGAGGCCCCATTTTCGAGCGATATTGACCATAGACCGCCTTACTCTGCCTTAGGCAAGAGCATTGGGGAAGGCACAGAAGGTGGGACAGCCTGCACCATTTGCACCAATGAGCACTTTGACCATTGTGTGCATGAATTGAGGGAGGCCAACAGAATGGCGGCAAGCCAAGGTGTCACTTCGGCCGAAGTAAGGGAAAGAATCCGAAACGCCCGGGGTGAGTTAAACGTGATGGAAAGACATGACCTGCTCCCGGAGGAAATAGCCAAGCTGCCGCCTGACGAGCAGGAAATCGCTCACTGGGCACTACCACAATCAAGCAAGCTCAGGCACACAATAAACGCAATTCAAACAGTAAAGGACTTGGAGGAGACAACGGCCCTGGCCGCAAATATTGCCGATGAGTTTGACATGAAGCTGGTCAAATGCAGACCGGGGTATTACACACCTGAGACGGAAACTCAACTGCCTCCAGAAGTAGAAGCACTGAAACAAATGGTAGAGAGTCGAAAGCTGCGACCCAAATAGGATGCCATGCGCTGCCCAATAAGCCCAAAATGTTTAGACGTTGGCCGATCCCTATTATATGCTCTTCACCTACTCGATAGAGGATTCTGGGATGCAGGAACCATGGATTATGACAAGAGTTCAAGCCACTATAGAAGGGCAAGCCAAGCCTTACAAAGACTGACTGATGAAGGTTATCTTAAATCGGAAGAGGCACAACCGTTCATAGATAAATGTAAGAACGCGGAAGAGCTCTGTGATTCACTAGCGGAGGAACTGACCGAATTAGATGTCGAAGCAAGACTGAAACAAGCTAAAGAAATAATACCGCCCTTGAGCGTAAGGCAGGCTAAACAACTACGCGGTTTAGCCGATACATTAGAGGAATTTGTGCTTAATAAAGTAACCGAATGTGAGTGTGGAGGGGCGCAAAATGATTGAGGAACTTACTCAGCATAACTTCCTTGGTCAAGTAGCTGATTCCGACACTCTGAGCGTGATTGACTTCTACGCCGACTGGTGCGTCCCCTGCAAGCCGATGCGGAGAATAATGGAGAAGCTATCGGGGGAATACGATGGCAAGGTCAAGTTCTACAGGCTGAACACAGAAGAGAACAAAGAACTTGCGCGTAAGTTGAAAATCACCGACATACCTACTATCCTATTCTTCAAGGATGCAGCTCACATTGATATTCAGAGGGGGACTGCTCCAGAGGATAAGATCAAGGCTAAAATAGAGGGACTTATTGGATAACGGTGCCGAACGCCATAACTGCCTACCTTCAAAGGAGGAAATCTATGGGGAAAGAAGTCACCCGGGGTGAACTCACGAAATTTGCTCTCAACCTTGTGGCTACATGGAGAGGCCAAGCAGAAGGGCTACTCACAATGCACGGTATGGAGGATTACTCAAAAGAAGAACTCAACGGAATGGCTGACCTGATGCTGCAGGATTTGAGAGAGGATCACCCCGAAGCCCTAGAAGAACTACGAAGGTTATATCAAGCAACTGAGGGAGATCCCTTTAAGCGGTCAACCCTTTAAGGAGGAATATGGCGGATAGTTATTTGGTTCGACTGAGGCAAAAAGCAAGAGAAAGGGAAGAGGCAAGCCAAAACAAACAGCTTTTGCTCGATATCCTCGAGCACGAAGTCCTGGGATCCGGGAGAGTTCTAAATCCCGCTAGAGCCGCCGCCACGCCATGCAAATGTGTAAAATACGACACCGGGGAATTTTGCTGGTCGCCAGGCGTGCTAGGTCTTATAAGCTCAGAGAAAAACCCAGAGCAAATTAGCCAATTCTGCGCCATAGGCAAACAATACTCCGAGGATGGGGTAACAAGACGCTTTGGAGAGGTTAAAGGCGCTATTGAGGAAGCACACAGCGAATGGGAGAAGAAGGGAGGGGGCTTGCCTGAATGGTGGTCCGAGGTCGCAAAGTCTTTAGAGAAACACGGGATTGAACTATGAGCGAAGAAGAACAAGGAGTAGAAGAAGAAGAGCAACAAGAAGGCATATCCTGTAAGCTCGATAGCTTTGAGCCCAAGATTTGCGGTCCCGATCCAACACTAATACTCTTCCTAGGCAAGGAAACCGAGAACCCCGATGCAGTTATGGAAAGCCTGCTTAACAGAGAAGACGAGCTAGATGTCAATACAGGGATTCTTGATCTGGCAGATGATAGTTGTGCCGACCTAAGCGAAAAGTACAAGATAGACCGTGACGCATCTCAGCTTGTCGTTTTCCAGAACTGCGAGAAGAAGGGCGCGGTTAGCCTATCGGCCGACGACAGCCAAGAGCAAATAGATAAGATGTTGGAAATAGTGAACCGGCTAAGGGAACCTAGTGCTTCTTCTGAAGCGCCCGATTAGTTTCAGGCACCTTATAGTAGAGTTCAGAGGTATGACCGCAATTGGGACAGCGCAGCGTCAGGCCAGCAAATGACCCCATAGCCATTGCGCCGGCTCCCAGAGTATAAAGCAAGGCACTCCACGTTAGCCTCGTCCCAGTAAGGCCGCCGATGTGAATCTTCACTTCCTCGAGTACCCTGAAAACGTCCTCATGAATGAATATCGCCTTTTGCTGTGGTTTTGCCATGTGTCTAAGATTGCCCTAGCATACCATCTCGGTACTACTTGCAGCAATTTTAAGGCATTATTAAAATGGTTGAAAGGAGGTGAACATGGCTCGTAGAAATGTTATTTGCACGCCGATGTTCAAGTATCGCCGGACTGCGCCCAAGACTGAATTCCTTGGCTGGGGCTTTACTGCGATCAGGAAGGAAACCACGGAGGCGACATCACCCAAGCTACTTGCTTATCGGAGTTGCGTAGCTGGCGGAATGAGCCGTGCTAGCGGAAGCTTGAAGGTGATTCAAGAAAAATTCCGTGAGACAGCCCATGCTTGTAAGGCTAAAGTAGCTGGAGTCAAGACAGTAAAGAAACACTAGACAGCTAGATTTCGCTGTCTAGCCTTGGCTTAGAACGCCACTCGATAGTTAGTTGCTTATACTGGCTTGCTTTGTTGCTGCGGTGGACTATCAACCCACCTTCATGCCTTGAGGCAAGCTCGTCCCTGATCTTTTCCACTCGGTCCATATCCGATTCCGTGGGTCTTTCCACTGTGCCTTCAAGAATAATGGTTTGACTTTCGCTCTCAAAAAGTGTCTTCATCGGAGCCTCACCTCTGCATAGCCGTCATAGTAAATTATACAGGCGTTGTCCAATTCACTCATGCTTAGCTCAGGATGTTGCTTGTGTACCATGTCAACGAGCGTGGCCCGGGTTGGCTTTGGATGGCTTATATCAAAACCAGCAATAGTGCCCTCTCTGTACACTGGCGTTTTAGCGACCTCAACCTCAACGGGTGGAGGAGGTGGAGGGGGTGCAGGTGGCGGCTTAGCAATTATCCGCTCGATCTCCCCTATGGGCAGATTGACTACTGTTTCCAGCTTGGCCTGAAACTCAGTGTCCTCAGACAAGAGAGTATGTGCCAAGTGTCTGTATTTGCGGCGT
>CAYVSN010000020.1:5768-10045 GCA_964453875.1 uncultured Dehalococcoidales bacterium | reverse complement strand
CAATGGATCGATGGTCACCAAATCCGAATCCACGATTACTAGCGTGCCTGGCGGCGCATTTCGCCCATACTCGGTGTAGGCCTCTTGTGAAAGGATAATCTGCACCTGAGGGCTTACTACATATGGGTAGTCTATGGGGACATCGCTCATCACCACCTCAGCACGACAAGAGCCACCACGAGACTCAGGCCCGTAACTCTGCGTGAGCGAGGCGAACCCCTTATCGTAAATTGAAGCAGCCTTGCCCACGATAGAGCCTGACAGCACAATGCCCTGGCCACCAAAGCCCGCTATTCTGATTTCTTTTCTACCCATCTGCCTCTAAACTAGCTGCCTCAAAGGATATTAGCCTATCCTATGCTTGGCTACACCTTCGCCTTAGCCTTCTCCTGTGCCTTGCTGGATACTTGGCGGAGGTAGTCCCAGAGTGTAGGGCGTGTTCTATCTATGAACTTGCCTACCAGAATAGGGCCGTTCAACTCTATGTCTGCATCTTTGGGGTCTGCACCATTTCGTATTACGCTTTTCTCTTGGTAGAAATGCATGGAATCCAGTCCCTTCGGCTCCTTGTTCATGCGACCGTACACCACAGGACAGGGGCTGATCACCTCTATAAAGCTGAAGCCCGGTTTAGTCATAGCTTCGGCAATGGCTCTCTCTAATTGACGTGCGTGAAGCACTGTCCACCTAGCTACGTAAGATGCCCCGCTGGCAGATACCAAGTAGGGCAAGTTGAAAGCAGGTTCGAAATTACCGTAAGGAGTGGTAGTAGTGCGAGCTTCAAGGGGGGCGGTAGGCCCTACCTGCCCGCCAGTCATACCATAGTTAAAGTTATTTACACAGATTACAGTCATGTCTATATTACGGCGTGCCGCGTGTATCAAATGATTGCCGCCTATAGCTACCAGATCCCCATCTCCAGAGAATACCACCACATTTAGCTCCGGATTTCCCAGTATTAGGCCGGTAGCAAATGGAATGGCACGGCCATGAGTGGTATGAAAAGAATCGAGCTTAGCGTAGCCAGCTACCCTGCCAGTGCAACCTATTCCTGAAACCAGAGATACCTTATCGGGGTCTATGTTGCCGCGGTCAATAGCCCTGAGAAAACAATCCACGGCTATCCCAATGCCACAGCCAGCGCACCATATATGGGGCAGCCTCTCCTGCCTTAGATATCTTTCGATCGACTGATTTTCCACATTTGGGTTATCAATCACTGTGCTGCTTCCTCCCGTATTGCCTCAAGGATGGACTGCGGCGAGTGGACGCTTCCACCCATGTGAGGAACAAGTATTGTTCTCGCTCTGCCTCCAGCACACCGTTCCACCTCCAACACGATCTGACCATAGTTTATCTCGGGGACTACAAATGCCTTAGCCTGCAACGAGAGCTCTCTGATACGCTCTTCAGCAAAAGGCCATATTGTCACCAATTGCAATAGTCCTGCCCGAATCCCCTCATCCCGCGCCATTCTTACTGCCGCTTGGGCAATACGAACGGAGACCCCATAGGCACAGACTATGATATCGGCATCCTCAACTTGAACTTCATTGTATTTGATTATGTCGTGTCTGTTGAGCCGTATCTTGTCTACCAAACGACGTACCAGGCGATCCTGGGCCTCAGCAGTCATCACAGGATAACCCCTTTCATCATGGGTAAGACCGGTTACGTGGAAATGGTATCCCTCTCCGGCTACAGCCATAGGTGGAACAAGAGTCGCATCAGGTTCATAAGGTAAGTATTCCTCTGGTCCTACCTCAGGGCGTGGCCGATTCATGAGGCCTTCGGGTGCTACGCGTGGCATAGTCACCTTCTCACTCATATGGCCTACAACCTCGTCAGACATAATAAGCACGGGAACCCGGTATTTCTCTGAGAGATCAAAGGCCACGATGGTAAGGTCAAAGATATCCTGTGGAGAGCTGGGAGCCAGGGCGATTATCTCGTAGCTCCCATGAGAACCCCATCGAGCCTGCATCATGTCCCCCTGTCCCACCAAGGTGGGTAATCCAGTAGACGGAGCCGCTCGCTGAATGTTAACCAGTACGCAGGGAGTCTCCAACATCACCCCCAACCCGAGATTTTCCATCATCAGACTGAATCCTGGCCCCGAGGTAGATGTCATCGCTTTTACGCCTGCCCAGGATGCCCCAAGCACCGCAGCTATCGAGGCGAGTTCATCCTCCATCTGTACATACACACCCCCCACTTGAGGGAGGCGTGTGCTCATTCTTTCAGCTACCTCAGTGGCTGGTGTGATAGGATAACCAGCAAAGAAACGGCAGCCCGCACTAATGGCTCCTTCGGCGCAGGCCACATCTCCATTAACAAAAATTTCTCCCTCCAGTCCTTGATTTTCAGTCATGGGCTTGTCGCGCTAGTTATCGCTACTAGTATTATTCGTTGTAGTGACTTTTACGGCAAACTCGGGGCAAAGTAGCTCACAAAAACCACAAGCAAGACACTTACTCTCATCGTCCACCACAGCCAGGTTATATCCTTTAGGACTCAGTTCCAGACTCATCTTGAGGACTTCTCTGGGACAGAACTCGACGCAAAAGCCACAACCCTTGCACCTCTCTTTGTCTATATATACCTTTCCTGGCTTTGTGGCCTTCTCTGCATAATCGAAGGGCCTTCTCCACAGCTTCATGACCTAGTCTTGGTAGTATAGCAATTTCATGCTTCCTTAACAAGGCGATCTACCTTTGGGCGTTGATGTCCCATGGTTTTGTGACCCCAAGTGTTCTGTGAAAATGCAACTCACAGTCCCTCCCTCGTTGGTACTCGGAGGAGCCCCTTCACATGGCGCTGGGACGAGCTTGCGCCTTATGTCATTGCGAGGAGCGCCTCTTTTCGTCATTTCATCTGTCTTTAGGCGTTCGTTGAAAAGGGACAGCCCAATCGAATACAATAGAGTTGGACTTTATCCCCGATGTGGTCTAAGGATCCTAGCCCGCAGACTGACTCTTGACCCATGAATCCGAAGCTCAGAGAGGTTCGAACTCAGCCGATTGCAACCAGAGCGCAGCAAGGGGTTCTCATAAGTGACCCCCTTGGTATAAACCCAGCGACGCTGTTTATCCCACGACATTTGGCCCTGATACTAGCTCTGTTGGATGGAACGCGGGATATAGGAACAATCAGAGCCGGGTTTGAGCTCCGTACCGGAACCCCTCTCAGCACCTCTATCCTAGAGCGGCTTATTCTCGAGCTCGATGAGGCCCTATTTTTGGACAATGAGCGTTTCTCCCAGGCCTATGCCGTCGCTACGGAGCAATTCCGCTCTGCCGCTTCCCGGCTACCCGTACTTGTTGGAAGATGTTGCCCAGCCGATGCTGGGGAGCTGGGCGCTTTCTTGCAGAGATACCTCGATCAAGTGGAGGATATAGAGACAGACTTCTTGGGGGAAGCGAAGGGGCTCGTCAGTCCTCATATCGACTTCCCCCGGGGTGGGCCTATTTATGCTGGAGTGTGGGCAAAGGCAAAGGCGGCAGTTGATGAAGCTGAATTGGTCGTTATCCTGGGAACGGATCACAATGCAGAGGAAGCTGCAGTTACCCTAACCAAGCAGAACTACGAAACCCCCTGGGGCATAATACTCACTGCCCAAGACGTGGTAAATGAGCTCGCTGAGGAGGTTGGGGAGGAGGTCTTTCGTTACGAACTACACCACCGCGTGGAACATTCGGTTGAAGCAGCAATCATCTGGCTGCACTACTTGCTCGGTAGCAGACGGTGCTATATACTCCCTGTCCTCTGTGGCTCCTTTAAACAGTTCATTGACCGCGGCGATAGTCCGTCACGATCTGCCCACATATCGGCGACTGTCAAAACGCTCAAAAGGGCAGCCGCCCGCCGGCGGACACTTGTTGTAGCAGCGGGCGACCTTGCCCACGTGGGGCCTGCCTTTGGAGACCAGTATCCCGTGGACTTTGTGGGGCGAGCCAAGCTAGCCTCGCAGGACCAAAGGCTGATAGATATAATGAGCCGTGGGCAGGCGGAGGATTTCTTTGAGGAAATACGCCGTGAAGATGACCAGAGGCACATCTGCGGTATGCCTCCGATCTACATTGCGCAATCGGTGTTGTCTGGAGTCCATGGCTTATCGGTGGGCTATGCACAGTGTCCCGCCAGTGAAGATGGAAGCTCTCTGGTTTCCATTTGTGGCATGATCTATCATGCCTAGGCAGATCAGCTTGCTGAGAAGTCTTCTGGCAGCATCCAGAAGTAAGCGAGTAGGGAACGGTGGCGTACAGAGTCTGTCATTG
>CAYVSN010000020.1:0-5668 GCA_964453875.1 uncultured Dehalococcoidales bacterium | reverse complement strand
GGCAGCATCCAGAAGTAAGCGAGTAGGGAACGGTGGCGTACAGAGTCTGTCATTGCCAGGAGCCCGCTCTTTTTGTCATTGCGAGGAGCAGGATTCCTCGCGTGTGCTCGGAACAAGCTCCGCAATCTCAATGGGTGAAGACGGGCACCTGACTATCACGAATTACCGGAGCAGCCAATCAGCGCCATAGACTATAGCGAAACCGATAGCGAGGCAAA
The DNA here is from genome assembly GCA_964453875.1 of uncultured Dehalococcoidales bacterium. GTDB lineage: Bacteria > Chloroflexota > Dehalococcoidia > GIF9 > AB-539-J10 > JADFUX01. Next base: position 5,450 of record CAYVSN010000020.1, on the reverse strand, counting down.
TCAAGACTATTATCGGGCCTCTGAGAAGAAATCTCTTCATGATATCAACCACTTGGCTCCTTATGTAGCCCTACACCCTTCCCTCTCTTCAATGTGGCCTCTCTATATATCCCTGCTAAGCTTCGGCCGTGCTGGGGCATCTTAGCTTTTTCCCTGGCTCGCCGTCTCTCTCTTCGTTCCTGCTTGGTTTCTTTCATAGTTGCTTCTAAATCTCAGCGCTGGATTCTTCCGGGCGAGCTCCTGCTTTGGGAAGCACGCCACGTGGTGAACTGAATTCTTGCTGCACTTCCGCACTCAGGACAAAGAACCTGGAATGCATCATCAAAACTTCGCCTCGGTTCGAATCTCAGAACGCAGTGGAAGCGTTGATGCTGCTAAGTTGGCGCGGAATTTACCTTTGTTTCTCGCCTACCATTTAATCTCGTATGAGCCGAGGATAAAATCCAGGTCTTCCTGAAAGGCTGAAATCCTCTCTTGGGGGAAAAGGGTTTCATCTATTTCGATTATCATTTTCGTTTCACCACCCGGCGACTCTATAATGTGGACGCTACCACAAGCTCTCTGGTCTTCCTCACGCTCAGCTTGCGTCTTGAATGCTAAGACGACCCTGGATTGCGTCGAACCGCTGGGAAGGGGATACGTTTGTAATTCTGTCTCACCTAGCACGATTCCCTGTCTTTGTATCAAGTCTCGCAGTTCATCATAGAGCATCTCAAAGTTCATGCCTCTGTAAGTCTTCCTGATTTGGACTGTCATTTATCCTCCCGTGCCAATTATAACATTTTGCTTGTTAGTACGTCTAACCCAAGATCTGGTATAATACCCCACAACCAAAAATGAAGAGAGAGCTAACGGAAATCCTGGCCTGTCCAGCGTGTAAAGGGCCTTTAGAGCTTAACGTGGACAAAGAAGAGGGACAGGAAGTCATTCTTGGCTCTCTATATTGTCCAAAATGCCAACATTTCTATCCTATTGTCGATGCAATTCCCAATTTGCTGCCACCGGATCTAGATAAGGAGCAAACTTAAATTAGGGCCGGTAAGCTACTCCGCTTGTGGGAGATTCCCATACTTCTATGCAAGCTAATTTGACCAACGATTCCGGAAGGCGAGGCTGAAGTTCACTATATATGGTGGCAGCGATGTTCTCACAAGAGGGCTCAATCTTGTCAAACGGTAGCAAATCGTTGAGGCAAGAATGGTCAAGCCGAGCCAGGATTTCCCTCAGATGGCGTTTTAGCTGGGTCAAATCGTAAGCCAGACCAGCCTCACCTAGCGTGCTTGCTTCCAACCGAGCTACCACTTTGAATCGGTGGCCATGCAGGTTTTCACACTTGCCGTGATAGTTTCTAAGGTAGTGTGCGGCATCAAAGTGCTCTTCTACGAATAGCTGATACATCAAAGCCCTCCCAATTTCCACTTTCTTACCCCGCTGTGCCCCTTCACTTCGTCGGCTAGCTGGGCAACCGTCATGCCCAGCTCAGGATGAATTAGCTCAGGGGCAATCTCAGCCAACGGCACAAGGACAAACGCTCTTTCGACCAGCCGAGGATGCGGGATGGTCAAGTTCTGAGTCTTGACAATCTTATCATCATAGAAGAGGATGTCTATATCTATAGGGCGTGGCGAATTGGGAAAGCTCGGCATCCTACCCATTTCGCTTTCGATAGTTTTTCCCAGGTGGAGAAGTTCCCAGGGATTTAGATCGGTAGTAATCCGACACACGGCGTTGAGAAACAGAGTTTGCTCTTCATAGCCCACTGGCTCAGTTTCATACACGGATGACAGTTCCTCCAAGCTCACCCTTTGAGAAAGCAGTGTTAGGGCTCGCATCAACTTTTCCTCCCGGTTTCCTAGGTTTGAGCCGAGGCAAAGATGAGCAGTACCCAATTTGTGTCTAACCTCTGACGATGGCATCGCTCATTTGGCAAACGCGCAGCATCTCTCTTACATCATGCACTCGTACAATATCTGCTCCTTTGGCGATGCCAATGGCTATAGTAGCTGCCGTTCCCTCCGACCTCCGATCAGCGCAGGGAACAAAGGCCGTCTGCCCTAAGCGCTGCTCTGGGGTCAAATCAGTCACCCAAGCTATTACCGACTTTCGTGAGCTGCCCAGAAGGATGGGTCTCCCTAATGTCTTGAGCTCTTCCAATCGCCGGAGAATATCGAGGTTCTGCTCTTGTGTCTTCCCAAAGCCAATGCCCGGATCGACGATTACATTTTCCCAGCGCACGCCCGCGGCCAAAGCTTGCTCTATAGCTCGTTTCAAATCAGCGATAACCGTCGAGACAATGTCCTTGCAACGAAGGGAATCTCGTTGATTACTCATTAGTACCATTGGCACTCCTCTTTGAGCTGCTAGCTCAGCTAGCTCTGGTTCCCTTTTTAGCCCCCAGATATCGTTGATAATGCTAGCGCCGGCATCCAGAGCTTGACGGGCTACTTCCAACTTGTAGGTGTCAATGCTCAACGGTAGTGAGATGTCCCGATTCATCATTTCCAAAACGGGGATTACCCGGTGCAGTTCTTCAGCGACCGAAATAGGGGCTGAACCCGGGCGTGTGGATTCACCGCCTACATCGATGATATCTGCCCCTTCCGTAGCCAAAGTCTTCGCCCTAGCCACAGCCGCTTGAACATCGCCCAGTCCATCACCTGAGAAGGAATCCGGAGAGACATTTAGCACTCCCATGATATAGGTTCGTTTGCCCCAGTAAAAGGTTGTCCTGCCACAACTGGTATGACCAATTTCCCCCATTGCGCCTCCAACGGAGTACGCCTACTATTATATCACTTAATTGTCCCAAGATTGGCGATTGGAGAATTTGGCCAGCGCCCGCGAGATTGAAGATACCACCGGAGGCACAGTTCCACTCCTCCTGTTAACCGTGGGGCAACTCCGGCCTTGATATGGACTGACCAGATGTGAATGCCAGGGACAGGGAACGTTTTCCAGGCTTCTGATGTTGCGAGACACCTCATGCCGAAGCAACCCCACTGGAGCGGGATAACCTAATAAGACGTTGCTTTGCTCTGCTCGCAATGACAACGGGGGTTATGAATGCCAAGCGCGATTGGTGGTGATGCCGTCGCGGGGAGCTTATCCCATATGGCATTGGCAAGCACACAGTGCCGAAGCCACCTAGTAGGTAAGCCATAGAGGATGGCTCCGCGGAGTTTGGCTAAGCGCTATGACATTCTTCAGTCGCTTCGCACCCTCAGAATGACAGGAAGGGAAGGACTGGTGGAGGTGACATTTTGCCAGAAGACGTGGGCGGTGGCAGAGTAGTATGAGATCAACAGTTATTGCATTTTGCTCCAGTCGAAAGTATAATCGGAGTAAGCTTCCAACCAGGCAAGCCCTTAAAGTGCAACTAAATGGAGGTGGCAACTGAGTTGAGCGACTATGGTGATAGCCTTAAGGTTCTGGCAAAGTCTCCGAACAAAGCGGTTAGTCTAGTAAATCGAAGGAGGTGTAAATGAAACGTAAGCTATTAGTGATCACTTCATTCGTGGTTGTTCTATTGATGGCGGTAGCCCTGCCCGGGTGTGTATCACAATCCACGCACGATGCGCTGAAAGGTGCGTATGACAGCTTGGTTGCTGAGTATGACAATTTCAAGAACACTCATGCGGACCTACAGAACCTGTACGACGAGCTAAAAACCGAGTATGAGAATTTCAAGAACTCTTACGCGGACCTACAGAACGCATACGATGCCTTTGCCACGCTAGTCGCTGAGTATGAGAATTTCGAGAACATCTCGGATCTACAGGATCTACAGCAGGCGTATGGCAAGCTTAAGGCCGAGTATGAGAACCTCAAGAACGCTTACGCGGGCCTACAGAAGGCACTCGATGACCTACAGCAGGACTGGGAGGATCTGAAGGCGCTGTTGGGCCTAGATTAGTTAAGAGCGCGGGGATTGTCATCACTGAGACAACCTGAAGACCAGTTACTTTCAAGTGGCGTATCTGAGAAACCCCTGCCCGGTATGCTCTCGGCAGCTAGGGCTCGGGGCAGAAGATAAGGCTTTGAGCGAGCGCATCTTGGTTTCGGGGCTGGGAGTGATAGAAGTTGGGACTGCCCTTGGTCCGGGTCTGTTTGGTTGTCATTGGTGGTGAGACTTGCTTTGCTCTAATTGCTTCAGGGTTGCCATCACTTGTGCACTCCTCCACACAATTTGACAAAGAGAGCCAAAGTACCATTGACAACGGTAGAGGTCTCTGCTATAAGTGAATAAGACGTAGTAGCTCAGGAGGTGAACAATGCACAAATATGCAATAGTCCTGGTAGTGGCCCTGGTAGCTTTATTCGGCTGTTTCCCGCTGCCTACCCTAACGGTTACACTAGAGTCGCCAGCCAATGGTAGCTCAGTTGACTCACTGACGCCAATACTGGCCTGGACTTGCAGCGAGAGCGGCGCTTCGTATCGAATTCAGGTGGCATCTGATGGTAATTTTCAGAACCTGATCACTGATGTATCAAACTTAGGAGCTCCAAGCTATGGAGTGCCCTCAGGCAAGCTGAGCGATGACACAGCTTATTACTGGCGAGTCAATGCGAGCAAAGGGAGCCAGACATCAGACTGGTCAGTCTATTGGTCTTTCAAAACTCCCGCTGCTGCGGCAGGCACCATACTGGTAAACGCCACTCTTGATGGCTCACCGTGGGAGACCGCTATTGGTTCAGGCGTAGTCAACTATACCCTAACCGGACCAAAGGACCATTCTAGCTCTACTGTACCCCAGACCTTCACCGACTTGCCTCCGGGAACCTACACTCTAGGCTACACCTCTGGTGGCCCAATCGGAGCAACACTGGTGAGTATTACGCCGTCAGCAACACAGAGTCTGTCTTCTGGTGGCTCATTAACCTTCACCATGAACTTCAAGACGCAACCCGCCGGTAGTATTTGGGTTAACGCTACTCTCGATGGCACGTCATGGTCAGGGGAACTTCACTATACCCTAACCGGACCCTACGTCGATTCTAGCTCTACCGTACCCAATAGCTTCAGCAACTGTCCTGCGGGGACTTACACCGTAGGCTATACCTCTCGCGGTCCTTCTGGGGCGACATTGGCGAGTATTACACCAGGACCAACACAGGATTTATCTTCTGGTGGCACACTAACCTTCACTTTCAACTTCCATTCGCAAGCTACCAGCACCATCTATATAGACGCCACTCTCAATGGCTCATCATGGTCAGGGCAAGTTAACTATACCATACACGGACCAAAGACGGATTCTAGCTATGCCGTACCCGAGAGCTTTGGCAACTTGCCCGCAGGAACTTATAGTCTAGTCTACAACTATGGTGGCCCGGCGGGCGCAACACTAGCCAGTATTACGCCAGCACCAACACAGACTCTACCTTCTGGCGGCAGCCTAAGCTTCACCATGAACTTCTCCACGCAGGCTACTGGCACCATATATGTTAAC
>CAYVSN010000019.1:0-10303 GCA_964453875.1 uncultured Dehalococcoidales bacterium | reverse complement strand
CAATAGCTGCGGAAGACTCTGCCACTGTCTTCGCCGTATTCGCCGTCCTTGCCATAGTCTCTTCCTTAAGAGGGCTGGGGCTCCAAAAGATGGAGAATGAAGCAGAAGGGGCTATGGCCAAGGATGAGCGGATGACTCCACAGCGATTTTGTCATGAAGCTACCCCAGGGAAGAGTCAACGAGAGCCTGTTAACGGATTAGATTAGAAAGGGGTGTAGAAATGTAGAAAAGAGAACAAATGAGATGAGGGCACAGTAAAGAAGGAGGTGGAACAATGTGACGGAGGCTTAGAAAAAGAGAGGAAGAAGGTGTCAGCACTCGATTGATGTTGAAAGAAAGAGCAGGCAACTCAAGTCATAGCATTACGTGTCTGAAAGGAGGAAAATGATGGAACAAGACACAGGAAAGTCAGAGTTTATTCCGACAAGGCGTTATGGCTGGTTTGTCGTGGGCCTAGCCTTGTTTATCGTCGTCATGATGTTTATAGGATATTTGGGCATGGCTACTGGCATTCCTGATATCATGGAGCAAATACCTATGTCTTATGGCACCATGGGGTGGATATTCTCTGTCTCCTTGCTTAGCGCAGGTATAGGTTTGGCGTTTCTCGGCGAGGTGTATGCGAAGATTGGTGCCCGAAAAATGACAGTAATCGGCATTTTGATCGTTGCTGTGGGGACGCAGCTGTTTGCATTTGGGCCAGCCTCCATTGCCAATCTAATGATCGCAAGAATCATTATGGGAGTGGGCGTGGGCATTCTCTACATGGCACCTTATGCGCTGGTAACGGAGTGGTTTACAGGTACTAAACATCTCTCAACCGCTATTGGAACTACTATGACCTCCGATGGGTTCGGTACCCTGGCTGCCCTTTATGGTTGGTCTTTTGTCATTATTGCCCTAGGTTGGCAGCTTGGGGTTGGTGTTTCTGGGTGGCTTCTCTTTGCTCTTGCTATTGTCGCCTGGTTTCTTTTCAAAGAACCAACTCTCGTATCATCCGCTTCACCAAACCCAGGACCAAGAACGGAAACTTGGTGGCAATCTTACAAGAGGCGTTATGGATGGGTGCTGAGAAACAAAAATGTAATGAGGAGCACTGTATGGGTCACAGGCATTTACGCATTCTTTGGAGTATGTGCCGTGTGGCTACCTACAGTTTACATGGAGGATTTCTTATGGAGTGCTAATGCGGCCGGATTTATGGGCGCTGCATTCATGGTGTTTGGAATACCATTTGCGGTTTTTGGAGGAGTACTTACCGACAGAATATTCAAGCGAAGGAAGGCAGTTGCTATAGGGAGTGCCCTTGGGGTAACTGCCATGGGTTTTTTGTCGGCTTTTGCTATTACTATTATGGACCCATGGCTTCTGTTTGCCGCAGTTGCTTTGATGGGTGTATTTACCTACCCGGGAGCTTGTGCCGTTATGGGGATGATAGGGGATAATGTACCTCAAGAAGAGTATCTTGGCCCCGCTTGGGCAGTGTGGTTTGCTTTTGGGCTGGGGGTAGGCTATTTTGCCGGGCCGTTAATTATGGGCTATCTTAGGGATGCAGTTGGCGTATGGAGTACTTCGTTTATCATAATTTCTGTAATCTTTGGTATCCTGATGATGCTTATACCCATGTTCTGGGCAACCGACCCGTACAGAGAAAAATGGCTTCGGGAGAAGAAAACAGCGGCAACTCTTGAATAGGTAGTGGCTTCCCATCAGGAGTGATTCTGAAGAAGAATTGCTATCATCAAGAGGGCTGAAGGGGAGAAGGGGGATGACAATCTATGCAGTAGGTAGTGGGGCTGGAGGGCACAATTGGAAATTCAGGCGAGGTCACAGGAAAGAGGTGACAGGTAATTCGCTCGAGTTGTTAGGCGAATCATTTGTGGAGCCCCTAGACATACGAGAGGTGTATGATAGGGGAATAGTCACCGATGGGTCGTTTGGAGCTTCAGTGGAGGTCAGCGGGACGCAGGGTAGTCAGCAGGTGCACCCCACTATCTACAATGTCATGACTTTGAGTGAAGCCATGAAAGATACACCCTACGCTAACCCCATGGTTTACTCGACAATCAGCCTTGTGCCCATAGAGGTAGTACTCATCCTTGGTGGAGGAGAAATCAGCAAGAGAGGAGTAGGAGCGGGGAGCCTAGATAACTACAAAGAAATCTTGGAGAGGCTTAGCAATAGAGGACACTAACAGCCGAGAGAATTGAGAGATTCCAGGATTGTGATTTACTAAGTTTGGAGACAAAGGGGGATAAAACAATGAAGATTAAAGCTATCGTTTATGGTGTGGGAGCGATGGGTAAGGTTATGACCAGATTGATGGTAGAGAAGGGGGTCGATATTGTTGGAGCCATTGACATAAATCCAGACATAGTTGGCAAAGATTTGGGTGAGGTTGCCGCATTGGGTTATCCGCTAAATGTTAGAATCGATGACAATGCCGACGCAGTCCTTTCGGAACAGGAAGCTGATATCGCTCTATTGGCTCTTCTCACTGATGTGGAAAGCATGTACCCACATTGTAGGAGGTGCTTAGAACACGGTGTGAATGTGCTAACCACGGCAGAGGAATTGTTCTACAGCTGGGACCTCTCTCCTGGATTGGCAGCAAAGCTTCATAAGCTAGGGAAACAACATGGTGTAACCATCACCGGCTGCGGCTATCAAGATACGTATCTCGCTAACATGATAAGTATGTTAGCAGGGACGTGCCACAGAATTGAATCGATCCACGGCAAAACGTCATGGAATGTGGATGATTATGGGCCAGTGGTGGCAGATTATTACCATGTTGGGAAGACCAAGGATGAATTTTACGAGTTGGTGAAGGGGGAGGGAGGGCAGCCAGTTCTTAGAAACTGTCTAGAAATCCTTGCTGCGGCTTTAGGTTTGACCATAAAGAAACTGGAAATGAGACTGGAGCCGCTCATAGATAACGTGGATCTTGAGTGCAAGGCTCTGGGCATGACCGTGAAAAAGGGCCTGGTGACCGGCGAGAGGGAGGTAAGTGAGATTGACACCGAACAGGGGATTAAGATCCGTGTAGACGGCGACGGGAGACTCTACCAACCGGGTGAGACGGATATGAACGACTGGTTCATTAAAGGTGAGCCGGATGTTCATGTAAGAAATGACAAAGTCGCGATCAGAATGACAACCTGCGCCCAGATGGTCAACCGTATCCCCGATGTCATCAATGCCGAGCCGGGATATATCACAGTCGAAAAGTTGCCTGCACTGAAGTACAGGGCATACCCTTTAGATTTCTATCTCAAATACGGAAATTGAATTTATGTTAGGAGGATGACATGAAAATCTGTATAGTGGGTTGTGGAGCTGAGGGGGGCGGAATCGCTGGCTTATTAGCCAGGGAAGAACAAGTAGAGGGGTTAATCCTCGTTGATTTAGATGAACGGCTTGCTGAGTCTGCAGCCGAGAGGGTAAAGAGCTTGGATACTAAGGTTAGAGTGAAGGCAGAAAAAGTGGATGCTACCAAACGGGAAGCCGTAGCTCGGTTGGCTGAAGGCATGGATATAATCTTCAACGCGACTGTGCCGGTGACTAACATCCCAATCATGCAAGCGTGCCTGGATGTTGGTGCTCACTACCTGGATCTCTTTTCTTACCCTTTTAAGATGCCTGGAGTGCCTCCACTGGAAACCATAGATGCTCAATTAGAGTTAGATGGTGAGTTCAAAGCTGCTGGGCTTAGTGCTGTTATAAACGTTGGTGTTTGTCCAGGTTGGTCGGATGTCACAGCTCGATACCTGATGGAGCAATTCGACACCGTCGATACCGTCATGGTGAGATGGGTCGACTGGTATGATTCGAGTGAGCTTATGACATCGTTTAATCCCTTAGTGACTATGGGCATAAGTTTGCCGCAACCGATATGCTGGGACAACGGTGAGGTTAAGGCGGTCGATCTGTATGACAGCAAGGAGGATTACGAATGGCCCGAACCTCTTGGCAGGCACTCCCTTTATACGGGGTGTCTGGATCCTGAAGCGCGCACAATTTCAGAGTTCGCTGGAAAGTCTGCAAATAAGTCGATAAGGCATGTAGAAGTGAAGAGCGGTCTGCGCGTTGGCCGTTGGAAAACCTCTCCAGAGCTCTGGGTAGAAGCTTTGAGGAGGCAGGCAGTTAAGCATCCCCTAGAAGAGGTGACAGCTAATCTGCTGGAGTTGCTGGGCGACTCATTTGTAGAGCCCCTTGATATCCGAGAGGTTTGCGATAAGGGAATAGTTGCGGATGGGGCGTTTGGAGCTTCAGTGGAGGTGAGTGGGACGCAGGATGGTCGGCACATACGCCACACGATGTACAATGTCATGACTTTGAAGGAAGCCATGGAACACATACCTTGGGCTAACCACATGGTTTACTCGACAATCGGTGCTGTGCCCATAGAGGTAGTGCTGATGCTTGATAGAGGAGAAATCACAAAGAGGGGGGTAATAGGAGCGGGGAGTCTAGATAACTACAAAAAAATCCTAGAGGGGGTTAGGAATAGAGGACATCGACTAAGCGAGAAAATCGAGAGATTCTAGGATTGTGATTAACTGGAGCGAAAGCTAGAAAGGAGGGAAAAATGGCAGTTCTCAATGTTCCACAGGTGCCTGAAAAGATGGCTGAGTTTGCTCGCAAGTTGGCAGCCGAAAATAAAGGTACTGTTGAGGATGATGCAGGGATGAGCTGGAAAGTAGAAGCTCACCCTAGGGTAGTGGTTCGGCGCAGCACCTTTAATGAATTTTTTGGCGATAAGCCGATTTGGGATGCTGATGGCCTTTGGCGGGGCTTGCTTTTGAGCAGAGAAGGTATTGTAACAAAGTATGACAGTGACGAGATAACCATAGAGGATTAGCTTCATCCCTCTTAGACTGGTAGCATTTGGTGTGAGGGAGGATGGAGCCCGAAAAAGAAATAAGGAGGCTAAAACAGATGCCAGAGGAAAAGAAGGAAATTATTGATCTATTGAAACCCGGAGCAGAAGCCGGGCAAGTAGAAGCAATGGATAGAGAGACAGTGAGGTGGTTGAAGGAGGAGGTTAATGTTTTCGATATGTGGGCTGAATTGTTTAAGAATGAGGGTGTCAACTATATGTTTGGTATCTTCGGCGGGTGGGAGTCCACTGCACACCTGGCTGCATTGAAGGCGGGAATACAGCAGGTAAATGTACGCCACGAGATGACAGCCGGTTTTGCCGCTGAGGGCATTGGAAGGTTGGGCGGAAGGCCAGGAGTGGTTCTGATTGGTGGATCAACGGGGGCAGATTATGCTACCGCCGGGCTAACCCAAGCACTTAGCGCCCAATCACCCATGATTATGATGACTGGGCAGGATACTATGGCAACCGATAATATGGTTCATGGACAGGGCATTACCCGAGGTCATATCTACTGGAAGCATCTCACGAAATATGCCACACGGGTAGCTCAGCCTTCAATAGTACTTTGGGAAGCGAAAAGGGCGTTCAGGAGCTGCATGACACCGCCGACTGGTCCGGTTGCTATGGAGTACCCGGGGGAATTTCTGAACGCAAGTTGGTGGTGGAAACCAAGATGGGAGTTGCTGTTCTGCTATGACCCAACGACTTGGGGCAGAGCCACGGAGCGTCCTGCAACACCGGCAAATAGTCAAGACCTCGACAGAGCCATGAAATTCCTCATGGAGGCAGAAAGACCAGCTATAGTAGCTGGCGAGGGTGTTATTTATGATCAGGCTGTTGCCGAGTTGCAGGAATTTACCCAGTTAACTGGGATTCCAACTCATTGCAGAAGGTCAGCAAGGGGAGCTATCTCGGAATATGATCCTCTCAACTGCTATGGGAGGGCTCGTGGGGCTGTTATGAGGAGATGCGACCGCTCTCTGGTGTTGGGGCTTCGTTGCCAATACCTGGAGATGTTTGGTTACCCACCTTTCTGGAATGACAGGGCGAGCTATATCCAGGCGCAGACTTGCCCAGAAAATGTCTGTATGACTCTGCCCACTGAAGTTGAGCTTGAGGGTAACGTAAAGCTAATGCTGAGGCAAATGATAGATTGGTGTAAGAGCAATGGGATAACTAAGCCACCACAGAAGTGGAATGATTGGCGGGCCTTCGTATCGGAGAGAAAGGAGAATTACTGGCAGAGGGCAGTGGAGAGGGCTGCCAAGGCGAAGGGGAAGGTACCGTTGCACCCTGACATTCTTGGAATGAATATCGGGGAGTTTCTGCATGAGGAGCTTAATGATGATTGCTACGTCGTACAGGATGCCTTCACCGGAGCCACTTACTTTGCCGATTGGCAGAGGGCAAGTTTTGCGCCCAGCATATTGGACTCGTCTGACACCATTGGCTTTGGACATTTTGCTGGCCAATGTCTGGCATGGGGTCTAGCTACAAATCGGGACAAGCCAATCATAGCCACAGTAGGGGATGGCGCTCTGGGCTCTGCGATGGGCGATATTGAAACCCTCTCAAGGTGGAACATCCCTGCTGTACTTGTGCACTGGAACAACAACTATCTAGTTACTGGCTCACGATATATGTGGACCAAGAGAGAGTATCCCGCACAAAGTGCGCTCAGAGATCACACAGCCACCCTGCCAAACATTCGCTATGACAGAATGATGAAGGAATATGGCTGCCACACAGAATTTGTTGAAAGAGACGTGGAGATCAAGCCAGCCCTAAAGAGAGCCTTTGATTTCGTCAGGAAGGAATACAGACCCGCTTTTCTTGAGGTCTTCATCGATCCTGATGTGCTGCAAGAGATATGGGGTACTTGGCTGATACCTATGTTCGCGGGAAGTTCTCCTTGGGATGAGATAATTGAGCAAACTAAGAAGATGATGGCTGAAACCTATCCTACGACTTCGGGTGAGGCCCTTGGATATGCGCATCCAACTTGGGAAGAGGGCATCAAGAAATACAGGAAGGAGCACGGGATGGAGTAGCGGGACAATGAATGATCAACGACATGGTTACAGTGAGAGGCAGTAGTTAAACTAAGAAGGAGGTGCCAGGAATGGATTTTGCTTTCACCGAAGAACAACAAATGTTTAGAAACACAGTGCGTGATTTTCTCGAGAAGGAAGTGCTACCCTTGATACCGGAAGCTGAGAAGACAGGGAAATATCCTGTACATACGCTCCGCAAAATGGGTGAGCTCGGCTTTTTGGCCATCCATTATCCTAAGGAATATGGTGGCTCAGAGGCGCCTATGGTTACCCAATGCATGTTTGCGGAGGATACGGGGCGCGCTTCCATATGTTTTACCGATACCCCTAGTACCGTTGTTGGCTGTGGTAAATCTATTTGCCGCTCTGCTACGGAGGAGGTCAAGCAAAGGTATATGCCGGGAGTAGTTCGAGGAGAGACGCAAATTACCCCTGCCCTTGCCGAGCCGGGTGGTGGCTCTGACCTAGGAAGCATGAAGACGACCGCAGTTAGAGATGGTGATAGCTACATAATAAATGGACAGAAAACCTTTATTCCTTTCGTGGAGTGGGCAGACTGTGCCATGGTAGTAGCCACTATGGATCCAAGCAAGCGCATGGCAGGCCTCACTCAGTTCTTGGTGCCCAAAGACACCCCTGGTTATTCCGTTTCCACTCTGCGATTCATGGGGCTACACTTTTCAGGATATGGTAGCATTTTCTTGGATAATTGCCGGATTCCCAAGGAGAATCTCATAGGTGAAGAGGGAGAGTACTTGGCGGTAGCTGAGTTTCTAGGTGACGAGCGGGTGCGGGTCGCTGCTGCAGTGGTTGGGAGTGCTGACGCATGCTATGAAGAAGCATTAAAATATTCCAGGGAGCGAGTTGCTTTCGGTAGAACTATAGGCAAATTCCAAGCTATCTCTTTTAGGTTGGTTGATATGGCAGCCGAGGTAGAAGCGGCTCGCTGGTTGGCTTACTGGGCAGCTTCGCTGTGGGACAGGGGGCAAAAGGCAGTTAAAGAATCAACCATGGCTAAGCTGTATGCCACCGAGATGGGCTTGCGAGTGACAGAGTCAGCGATGCGTATTCTTGCTGGCTGGGGTTACATAGAGGGGGGCGTGGTAGAGCGGCACTTTCGTGATGCAAGAGGCTATCTCTTTGGTGCCGGAACCCCCGAAATCGAACGCATCGTTATTTTTAGGGAATTATAGACATTCGCGGTTTAGTATTATGTAACTTATATTTCATTAGTAAACAGGAGGGCTGATATAGATGCAGCAAGGATTGTCAGACGAAGAACGATTACAAAGGTTGTTAGCGGCAAACAGTCCGGAGGAGAGAAATAAGTGGGCATTGGGATGGAAAGAACAAGGCAAAAAGGTAATCGGTATGATTGATTACTACGTGCCTGAGGAGATTATTTGGGCGGCTGGCATGTTACCCTGGCGGTTAACGGGAACTTGGGAAGCAGCTACTCCATTGGCTGAAGTTTGGCGTTTACCAAATTTGGACGTTTCCCTTACTCACATACTGGAGTCTTTCCTGAAAGGGGAGTACGCATTCCTTGATGGTGTAATATTTACTGATTGGGATGACGATGTACGTCGTTTGTATGATGTGCTTGACTACTTGGATAAATTTCCATTCGTTAAAATAATACACGTTCCTAATAACGACAGTGAACTTGCCTCTCGATACTACGGACGCTCATTGTTTAGGCTTCTTACACAACTTGAGGAACTGGGCCAGGTTGGTGTTTTACAAGAGTCTTTACACCAAGCTATCGAGACCTGTAGCACAACTCGAAGTCTGCTAAGGAAGGTGTATGAGCTCAGGAAGAGGGATGTCCCCCCACTGTCAGGCAGTGAGACTCTCAAGCTAGTAACCGCATCTCTCGTAATGCCCAAAGATAAATTCAACCAAGAACTCGGTAAATTATTGCCTTACCTTGAGCAACGAAAAGCAACCCTAAAGCAAACACGTCCCCGTTTACTCGTAGCTAGTGATAGGCTTGATCATCCTGGGTATCTGGAGCTTGTCGAGAGGATTGGAGCTGTGGTAGCTATGGATGATATGGACACCGGGAGTAGATATGTGTTCACCGAGGTGGAGAACAGTATAGATCCACTCTTTGACTTGGCTAAGAGTTACCTCAGCCGTCCACCTTGCCCACGTATGAGCAGCTATCCTAGTCAGATAGATAAAGTAATAGAATGGGTGAAAGAATACAATATCGACGGAGTTTTGAACTTTCCTCATATGTATGGATTTACCCGCTTGTATACTGATCCTCACTTCAGGGAGAGCGTGGGCAAGGCAGGCATACCGGTAACTAGTTTTACACGCCAGTATCATTTGGCGGATGAAGGTGCGCTGATGACTCGAATAGGCGCTTTTATGGAGACGTTGCCGAAGTAGGTATGGAAAGGGAGGCAGGAGCCTTGTTGGGGAAAAAAGCAAAAGGAGGTGGATTATGAATCTATTTGAAGAAACAGCCGAGAGATACAGGAAAAGGATTGAGAAGATCGATGCGGCTCCCTCAGCCACTATGCTGCATTCTAACAGGACACTCTATGAGCTACTTTTTCGCCGTCATGAAACTATGCTTAAGGAATGGCAAGCAGGTAAACCGTTTTGCATTACTGCGGATGCTGCTCCCTACGACGTGATTGAAGCAATGGGGATGCGTGCATACTCATGGGAGATGGCAGGCGATTTTCTAATCAGGAAACATGTACCCGAATACCTTGAGCGCATACGGGCCACTGGTTTCCCAGATTATGGATGTGACCGGGTGGCACTTGCTGCGGCCTTTATACAAGCCGCGGATGCAGGTGAGGTTCCTAAGCCTGATTGTGTTTGTGTTACCCGCGCTGATTGTAACGGTATGACGGAAGCCCTGGTCTGGGCCGGGAGACATTTCGGTGTCCCTACCGTGGTGCTTGATTGCCCTCTTACTACCCACGTTCCCTTTGAGGTAAGGTGGGAGGCGCTCCAATACGTGGTGCAGCAATTCCATGAGATGATTCGTTTGTTTGAGAAAGAAATTCCCGGGGTCAAATATGATGAAGGAAAGCTTATAGAGAGTCTACAAATATATGAGCAAAGTCGGAAGTACCAAGCCAAATTCAGGGAACTGCTAAAGGCTAAACCTTGCCCTATACCGGGGAGAGATGCCGGCAGAATGCCCCCGCTAGACATTGTTGGAGACCCGTTGATAGTACAGTACTACCGAGAGGCATCTGAAGAAATAGAGGAGAGGGTGAAAGCAGGGATAGGAGGAGCAGTAAAGGAAGAGAAAGCTCGGGCTGGCTTCTTGTCCAGTTTCCCCTTTTTCACTGATGGCTTCCGGTATTTGGAGGAGCGAGGGGTAGCCTGT
>CAYVSN010000018.1:0-10399 GCA_964453875.1 uncultured Dehalococcoidales bacterium | reverse complement strand
TCAGCAAAATCAACATTCTGAGGACAATGTGCCTGACAGGTGTAACACTGCGAGCAAAGCCAGGGAAGATCAGAAGAGAGAACTTCCTTTCTCATCCCCAAAAGCACCATGCGGATTATCCGGCGAGGATTATATTCAGAGTCAATATCGGCAACGGGGCAACTAGCAGTGCACAGCCCACAGGCAAAGCAGAGCTTAATGTTTTCCCCGCCTGGCTCAGCAGCCACATCATATTTGAATTTGGTATCTAGTTCATTCAGTACTATAGTCATCTTGCCCCTCCTTATTAACTCTTTTCATAGTAGTTCGGCAGCTTCCAGAATCTCGGGGACCCGCTCCTCTTTCCCAATGAACATGATATGGGTCCCATCGCATAGTTTCTCTTCCTTGGCCTTCCTTATTAACCTGCCGGCTATTTCTATTCCTTTATTAATGCCTGTCCCCTTCGGAGCCTGGGCCAGTTCATCAATCATATATTGAGGGACAAAAATGCCTGGGACGTTCGCATTCATATATTGCGCCATCTTGGCACCGGTGACAGGCACTATGCCAAGTAGGACTTTGACCTTTTCATCGTGCTTGCGGACGAATTCCACGAACCTCTTAAGTTCCTCAAGCTCGTAAACCGCCTGTGTTTGAATGAAGTCTATCCCAGCTTCCAGCTTCTTCTGCACTTTAACCAGCTGGGGCTCAAGTGGGTCGGCTGAGGGAGTAGCAGTGGTTCCGATACAGAAGTCAGTGCCTCCATTGAGCTCGTTACCCACCATATCTGTGCCTGAGTTCAACGTGTGGACAAGGTGGATAAGCTGCGCTGATTCGAGGTCAAAGACCGGTTTTGCTTCCTTATGGTCACCAACGTCTATAGAATCGCCGGTAAGGCAGAGGACGTTGTGCACCCCTCGAGACCAGGCGAAGAGGAGGTCCGCTTGAATTGCCATGCGATTCCGGTCTCGGCAGGTGACCTGAAGTATCGCCTCCCCACCATGTTCTTTAATTAAAAGGCAGATGCCTACAGAAGGATAGCGCAGTACCGAGCTCTGATTGTCAGTTACATTGAGAGCATCTACCTTATCCTTGAGAAGCTCAATATGCTCCACCGACTTCTCTACATTAGCGCCTTTGGTCGGAGCTGCTTCAGCGGTTACCACGAAATCTTTCGTTTTGAGCATTTCCCTAAAATCATTTGCCATCCTTCGCCTCCTAAGCTTTTATCGCTTCCATCTTGCCCGGTCTCTTCACTGCCCGGAAGTTTTTCGGTGGATAGTACTTCTGCATCAGGTCAAGCCTTCCCTGTTTCTTCAGCCTGTTGTAGATAAGGACCCAGCCACAATCTTTATCTGGGTCTACTTCACATTTTCCTCCCTTCCTTGTGCCACCACAGGGACCGTTAAGAATGCCTTTAGCGCAGCGTACCATGGGGCAGATACCCCCGGTTCGGTCAAGATAGCAATCCCCACAGGCTCCACAATTCTCCAGCCATACTCCCTCACCCTCAGGCCTGCCGAGGAAGGTGGTGTTCACTGCGGGAAAAACTGGCTTTTCCTCAAATACCTCAGCTATTGTTTGTATCCCCACCCCACAGGCTAGGGAAAGAACTGCTTCCACCCCATCGACCTTTTCTCTAAGTTCTTCTACCATCTCCTTTTCACACTGTCTCTCAACCGTAGCTTCAACAATATCAATGTTGCTCTTCTCGTTGCTTCGGGCGAGCCGAAGTTGTGAAGCCAGTATTCCCACCTCCTTCTCCCCTCCCGTCCAGCAGATGGCAACACATGTCTCACAGCCGGCTAGAAGCACTTTCTTATAGGGGGCTATCATCTGGATTATCTCTTCCATAGGTTTTCTTTCAGCGACAATCATTTTTCCTCTCCCGACTCTTTCATTCTTTCATTCATTTCATTTATTGCCTGGATGAACTTATGAGGGGCATTGGCGGCAAGGTTGAACATTGCCACACGTCTGCCGTCTATCCCAACCTCTTTCAATAGCATCTCGGAATAGTTCACCCTCTCCTTTGCCCTTACATTCCCGGTTAGATGTTGGCAAAGTCCATCTTCGCACCCGAGCACCAGTACCGCTGCGGCACCTTCCTCCATAGCCTTCAAGATGTGGATTATATCCACCCTCCCCGCACAGGGAACTCGGATAATTCGCAGGTTCTCTGGGCAGTGAAGCCCTTGCTTCCCAGCTGCGTCGGCGGCAACATAGGCAGAATGTTCACAGCAGAAAGCTATAATTTCTCCGTTCATAATGCTCCTATCGCCTCGATTTGGGCCAATATCTGTTCATCGCTATAGCCTTCAAACTTTATCGCCTTGGCCGGGCAGACAGCAGCGCAAATGCCGCATCTGTCACAGGCAAGCTGGGAAATGTCAGCCGCCACTTTCTCGCTATCTATCTGAACTAGCTGGGCGGCATTGTGCGGACAGACACGAAGGCAGGTGAGGCATGCCACACATTTTTGGGGATCCACTTTAACCCTTTCTATCTCCGCCACAAGCTCAGAGGACAAGAGTTCGCGGATCTTAGAGACAACACTGAAAACATCTGTTGATGCCCGACCAAGGCCCAGATCCCCTCGACAATCTCCAATGAAAAATATCCCTTTTCTCTCTGATGAAACAGGATAAATGTTTACATTTTCCTCCTGGTAAAAACCCTGAGAGTCAGTTCTTATCTTTAGCAGAGAGCTTAAACCTTCAGTACCCTCGCTAGGCAGGAATTTCTCCTCGGCTACCACAAGATTACAGGTGAGGGTTACATCCTCCCCGAGCAGAACGTCTTTTGCCTCGATTTTCACTCGGCCATCATCTGCTGACATCGTGGGTTTCTCGTCGAACTTTAAGAACACTATTCCCTGCTCTCTTGCCTCCCGGTAGAGTTTTTCCACCCCTTCACTATCCACCTTGACATTCTTGCAGAAGACATAGATTTCGCTGCCCCACCTCTGTTTAACTGCTAAGGCACCATTTAAAGTTGCCAGTGTCGGGAAACGAGAGTTCTCATCGAAGAGGTCAAATATAAAACCTATGGTTTCGGGTTTTGCTTCCGGAGTTGGCGCTTGAAGCAGCTGGGCCAGCTTCTGTTGTGAAATAATGTTAACGCCGGGCTTAATGGGGAAGTCCCCGGCAGTGACCTCGGTTTTATATCCAGTGGCGAAAACTATGGCTCCAAAAGTTCGCAGGATTTTCTTTTTCCCCTTCTTTATCCTTACACTGAAATCCCCTATCTTCCCTTCCACTCCTGTCACTTCAGCAGAGGTGAGAATCTCAATGTTTTCCGCTTTTTCTACTGCTTTTATCATCGCCTCTCTTTGAGGCCCATAAAATCCTTCAAGCTCTCTAATCTGCCCCCCCAAGGTCGATTCTCTTTCCATCAGAGTTGTTCTAATGCCAAGTTGGGAAAGCTCAAGAGACACTTTCATCCCGCAGAATCCCCCACCTACCACTAGAACCTCGTTTTTTACCGCCACCTCCTTTGTTTCCACAGGCTCCAGCAGCCGAGCTCTATCCACAGCCATCATTACCAGTTCCAACGCCTTCCCACTGACATCCCCTTCATGAGCCCAGGAACATTGCTCCCTGATATTCGCCAGGGAAAGAAGATTGGGGTTAAGCCTAAGCTTTTCTAGAAGCACAGCAAAATCACCTTCACAGAACTCTGGCGAGCAAGCAGCGATTACCACTCTATTTATGTTCTCAGTCAGGATCCTTGAAGTCATCGCTTTTTTCCCTTCTCCAAGGCACAGATTATGGCTTATGTCTACAAAGGCGACGTCTTCAAGGTTCTCTAAATTCCTGCCGATTCTGGGGAAATCTATATTCTTCAGACTTCCCCCACAGTCACAGAGAAAAATGCCCATCTTTACTTGCATCTTTGTAAAACCTCCATCGCTCTTTCTGCCGCCGAGATTCCATGAGCGATCGAATCAGGGATATCCTTGGGACTCTGACAAGCTCCAGCCAGGAAAATCCCCTCAACATTGGTTTCCACGGAATTGAACGGCTCCTTGGTGTCGAAGAAGCCATCGTCTCCCAAATTCATTCCCAAAACTTTGGCCAACTCCCAGGAACCTTCCCTGGGGGCAATACCTACTGAAAGAGTGACAAGGTCAAAGTTTTCTCGCTCAACCCTTCCTTCTGAAATGTTCTCAAACCTCACCTCAACTTTATCAGAGGGAGCCTCCAGGATTTCGATTGGCACTCCTCGGATAAATCGGATACTTTCCTGACATTCCTTATAAAACTCGGCAAAGCCCTTTCCTGCAGTCTGAAGATCAATATAGAATATGGTCACTTCAGCATCAGGATTTTGATGTGTGATAAGTCGAGCCAGTCTTATGGCATATTTGCAGCACACTTGAGAGCAATAGCCATGATTTTCATCCCTTGAGCCTACACATTGAATAAAGGCGACCTTTTTAGGTTTCTTTCCGTTTGAGGAAAACTTAAGAGAGCCTTGATTTCTGAAAATCCTCTCCAGGTCAAGACCGGTTAAAACATTAGGGTACCTGCCGTAATTCAGGCAGCCAACTTGCCGAGCGTTAAAGACGTCAAAGCCGGTGGCGACGATGATTGCCCCCGCATTCAGTTGTTGCCTTTCGAGTTTGTGCTCAAAGGCTATAGCGTCTGTGGGACATACCTCCCGGCAGTGGTTGCACCTCTCCCCTTTGAAGCGGAGGCACTGGGACTCATCAATGGAATAGGAATAGGGAACTGCCTCAGGGGAAGGGGACTGGATTGCCTTAGGGGTGGTGGGGCAAACCTCCACACACATTCCGCAAGCGATGCAATTTTGGGGGGAGATATATTGGGGCTTTTGTCCCACCTCCACCTGGAAATTGCCCAACTCACCGCTTACCCCCGTCACCGTTGAATTGGTCAGGATTGAGATTTGGGGATGACTTGCCACCTCGCTGAGCCTTTGGGGGAGGAGGCAGGCGGAACACTTAGAACAAACCTCCGTGGCTTTGCAACAGAAGGAAGTTGCTTGTCCTCCAATTTGTGCTTCCTTCTCTATTAAGTATACTGTAGAACCACTATTGGCTAACTCTAATGCTGAAGTTATCCCAGCTATGCCACCGCCGATAACTACAATAGACTTATTTGCTTTCATCTCTCTTTTCAGCTCTTCCTTTTTAGCAATTCTTCCACTCGACGCAGCAACTCCTCGGGATCGATGGGCTTGTGCATGTAGTCTTCTGCCTCCATCGTCATCCCCTCTCGCATGGAGAGATGTGCCTTTTCCCTGTCGTCAGGATAGACGGTTAACATCAGCACGGGAATGCGGGAGAAGAAGTAATATTTCTCATCAGTCTTGAGTTCCCGACAGACATCAAAGCCGTTCCTGCCAGGCATTATTACGTCTAGGACAATCAGATCAGGCTTTTCATCTATCACCTTTTGTAAACCTTCCTCCCCATCGAGTGCCTGAATCACTTGATAGGATTTGCTTTCAAGCACTTTCTTCAACACCTTTTGCAGATTGGCATCATCATCAATGGTAAGGATTTTAATTTGGTTCTCCATCTTCCACCTCCTTGTATATTAGATTTATTTATTCTCCCGATAGGCGAGTTACTCCCGCCACGGCCCCCTTCTCACATCACAAGTTAGCTCCTTAGGTTTAGGCAGAGTAACCACAAACTGACTCCCCTTGTCACTTCCAAGGCAAGGACTTACTGCCCATATCTTGCCTCCATGACCTTCAACAATCTGCTTGCTTATGTTTAAGCCTAAACCAGCCCCTCTCTCAGTCAAATCGAGGCCCCGGTAAAACTCATCAAATATCTTAGGCAGTTCCTCAGCAGGGATACCAACTCCGGTGTCCATTACCTCCACCTGGATATGTTCGTTGTCATCCTTCGCTTTGACCGTCACCAGGCCTCCAGATGGGGTATATTTGATGGCATTGGAGAGCAGATTTAGCATTACCTGTTTAATTTGTGCTCCATCTCCACAAGTGGGAGAAAGCCCCTTAGCCATTTCCACTTTGAGTTCCAGCCCTTTCTCTTCAGCTAGAGGCCGCAGTTCATGAACAGCATCCCCTATTACTTGGGCTAAGGAGATTTTGCTCACAATCGTATCTCTGATACCGATTCGAGATACACTGGTGATGTTATCCAGTAGATTTAGCAGGCTTGAAATCCCCTTGCTGCTACCCTGCAGCATACTTCTTTGCTCCTCGTCGAGCTCCCCGACATAGCCGCCGAGTATCAGTCGATTAACAGATTCAACTGAAGCTAGGGGAGCCTTAATATCGTGGAAAACGATGGCCAAAATATGCCCCAGGGTCTTCCTGGTGTGTTCAAGCCTCGATTTAGCTACCTCAGCCACGTTATTCATCACCCTGCGTCCCACCTCGGGGTTCTCTTCGAACAGGCGTCTAAGTACCCTGGTATCCAGGGCGATAAATTCAGTTCTCTCCAGAGTCTGAGCGGTGTCAAAATTGACATAAGGGCTCAGGAGTCCAGCACACCCCAAGCAGCCACCTCGAGTTATCACACCGATGGTCGCCCTTCCCGCGCCGCGACCAACTGGAAGATTCATCTCCAGAGCCACCGAGCCCGATTCAACGATGTACATGGTCTGGCATGGGGTGCCTTCAGTGAAAATAATGGTACCAGCTTCATAAACCTCTTCCCGGCAGAACGGTAGCAGCTTCTTAAGCCGGTCATCGCTCACCCCGTCAAATAAATCAGATAATCTTAAAATACCTTGGATAAATTCCATTTCCCTGTTTATTCAGCTTATTAAGCTGAAACAGCCTATTTAACAAGCAAGCCCTCTATCTTTTCCATCCGCTTCAAAACCCTCTCCATATGTTCCAGCATATCCTCTAACTCCACCGATTTGGGGACGGCTGTTTCTAGAATATCTCCCACTAATTCCGCTAGCTCTTTGGGTTCGATCGGCCGAGAGACATAATCCTCAGCATCCATCTGCGAGCCCTCCTCTCTCCTCCACCCCTTTCGGGAATGCTCCTCGGGACAAACATCTATCACTAACAAAGGCATCCTGTTGATCTTAGGATTTCCCTTGAGCTCCTTATGAAGCTTGAAGGCATCACCTCGCGGCTCAAGAAAACCTATAATAACCATATCGGGAGCTTCTCTCTCCGCCTTTTCCAGCCCTTCGCTTCTGGTAGAGGCTATGCTCACTTCGTATAAGTCCTCTAGGGCTTCCCTCACCGTCTTAAGAAAAGCAGGGTCTCTATCCACCACTAAAATCTTCCTCCTTTTCATCCCTTCACACCTCTTCTTTCACTCTACCTCGCTATCCCATGACCGCCAAGCGCCAAATGGCGTACGCTTTACGTAGGAAAAACGAAATCCTGAAGGGGAAAGATAGCCTTAAGTGTCCATTGGGACTACGCTATGACATTTCGGTTATAGTGGAATTTTGCTATAATGTAATATACGAAGAAGCCCCACAAAGATATGCGAGGCAAGCAGCTTTATCTTTGCTTTCTCTTGGGGAACTGGGGAGGAACAGGGAAGGCTAAAATGAGAAGAATCAAGGTTCTTTTAGCTGAGGACCATGTGGTGGTCCGACAGGGCATCCGGGAGATTATTCAACGCGAGGAGGATATAGAGATTGTCGGTGAGGCGGGCGATGGAGAAGAAGCTGTCCAAGCGGCAGAGCAACTAGAGCCGGATGTCATCCTGATGGATATCGCTATGCCTAAGTTAAATGGCATTGAGGCCTCCCGACAGATAAAGGAGGCTCACCCCTCTATCAGTATCCTTGTTTTAACTGCCTATGATAATGAAGAATTCATCTTTGCCCTTTTGGAAGCAGGGGCTGCGGGATATCTATTAAAAAATGTGCAAGGCAGTCAATTGCTTAATGCTATTCGCGCGGTATATGACGGTGAATCCGTGCTCCATCCCACAATTGCCAAGAAAGTGTTGAGCCGTTTGCCGCTGGGGAGAGAGAAGCGTTTGAAGGAAGAAAAGGGTGGGCCTCTAACTGAGCGAGAACTAGAGGTGCTTAGGCTGGGGGCCGAGGGCTTAGCCAACAAACAAATTGCTGCGGAGCTTCTCTTGGGAGAGCGCACCGTTCAAACTCATTGGAGGAACATCTTCAACAAGCTGGGGATTAGTTCCCGAACCGAGGCAATAATGCACGGCTTAAGCAGGGGGTGGATCACCATGAGCCGAGAGGAAGAGTGAGGGGCGAGATAAGTTGCGGAAATATTCTATGGGGCTTGTACGTAATATTCACTTCTGGGGCATCGTAGCCACTTTGTTGGTTTGCATATACTTCCACTACTCAGAGCAGTGGCACCCCTTTGGAGAGACGGAATTTATTCCTTACCTAGGCTTATCTCGACATACCTTTGTCAGGGTTCTATTTCTGGTTCCAATAACTTACGCTGCCTTTAAACTCGGGATAAGGGGAGGGACAGCCACCCTGGGGACAGCCATGGCTGGCATGATGCCCCGAGTTTTATTTTTTTCCCCCCAACCCAGGGATGCCGCATTTGAAGTCGGCGCTATCATTGCCTTCGGAGCCATAATTAATTGGTGGCTTGAGTCTCGACGTAGAGAAAGCGGGCGGCGAGAGCAGATTATGCTGCAGTTGGAAGCAAAACGGCGGGAACTTCAATCTTATATCCAGTCCATTAAGGAGAATGAAAGGCGTCTCTCAGCCCTCCAATCTGTTTCCTCAGCAGTGAATCAATCATTGGAGTTGCAGGGAGTGCTTGATACCGCCGCCGATAAGATTAAAGAGGCGATAGACATAGACGTGATATTGCTCTTTCTTCTAGACAAGGAGACAGGACGGCTGGAGCTGAAAGTTCACCGTGGAGTTTCAGAAGGATTCGCTTCCAAGATAACCGGGTTAAAAATAGGAGAGGGGCTTAATGGATGGGTAGCCCAAACAGGAGAGGCATGCTTAGTAAGAGATTCAACCTCGGACTCTAGAGCCTCACAAGAGATGGTGGAGGAGGGGATAAAATCTCAGTTTATTTTGCCCTTGAGATCCAGTGATAAGGTGATAGGTACGCTCTGTGCGGCAACGCATGATGTAAGACAATTTAGCACAGAGGAAGAGGAGCTTTTAGTTCTGGTAAGCATTCAACTCGGCGTGGCTATTGAGAAAGCCTACTTTTTTCAGGAATTACAGAGGGTAGGGAGGAGATTCCAGGAGATATTCGAGAAAGCCTATGACGCCATTTGGATTCAAGACCTCCAGGGCAGGATTATTAATGCCAATGAAGCTGCTGCCAGGCTCTTCGGGTATAAATTGAAGAACCTGATTGGCAGACATGTATCCCAGTTCCTCACTCCTGAAGGGCTGGCACTGGCAAAGGAGGTAGAGCAGAAACTACCCCATGGCAAGGCAATAAAGCAACCTTACGAGCAACGCTTGATCAGGAGGGATAGGACTGAGGCCATTCTAAACTTGACTACGAGTCTGGTTACTGAGAATAGGAAGCTTGTGGGTTTCCAGCACATCGCCAGGGATATCACTGAGGAGACAAAGCTTCAGGAAGATCTCCAGCTCTACGCCACTCAAATTAGCCAAGCACACGAGGAGGAACGCAAGCGTATCGCCAGGGAACTTCACGATGATACTATTCAGACTATGATTGCTGTTTCTCATCGTCTCGATGATGTTGCCTCTAGGAATTCGGCAACACTAAAAGAGGTACTTAAATCTCTGGGACAACTGCGGGAGGATATTGATAAAGCTTTAATCAGAACACGGCGTTTCATTCAGGACCTTCGTCCTCCCACTTTAGAGTATCTTGGCCTTCTCGCCGCTTTAAGAGAACTGGCAACCCAGGTACAGGAACAGTCGGGCATAGAGGTGAATTTGAAGGTGAAGGGAACGGAGCGCCACTTCACCTCAGAAGAAGAGCTTTTAATCTATCGAATTGCCCAGGAAGCCCTATGGAATGTATGGAAGCACTCCAAAGCAACAAAGGCTGAGCTTATTATAGAGTTTAACCAAGAAGAGACCGCTGTAGTAATTACCGATAATGGGAAGGGCTGTGAGGTTGGGGAAAGCTCTGAGTTCCTCAAAGCAGGAAAATTGGGACTTATGGGGATGAAGGAGAGGGCTCACCTTTTAGGGGGCACTTTAGAGGTGCGTTCCAAAGCAGGTAAGGGAACAACGGTAATCCTCAACGTCCCCAAAAAAGTTTTAGCAGTGTAACCACCGCCCCATCAGGCTTAAGCCCCTAAATTTTCCCCACCGCTGGTCTGCCCAAAACGAGTCCGATAATAGCTGATTGTCTGGAGCAGTCCTTCTTTGAGAGAAAGCCGTGCCTGCCAGCCCAGCTCTCTTTGTGCCTTGCTGGCATCGAGGCAGATACGATAAATCTCCCCCGGCCGCACTGGCGCATAACGAGGGGTCCCAGAATAGGCAAGTACCTCGCTCAGGGTATC
>CAYVSN010000017.1:0-10789 GCA_964453875.1 uncultured Dehalococcoidales bacterium | reverse complement strand
GATTATGAAGATGCCTGGCCGTCCTCCTACCTACTCTGCTGAGTTTGGCAAGCCCATCGTATATGGCATCACCATACCTTTGCATGCTGGGAATGAGGAGCTCGCCGCTGGGTTTGTTGAATTCCTTCTTTCCGAAACAGGTAAAGACATAATGGAGGTGAAGAACGGCCAGCCATTCATCGAGCCGGTGATTTGTGACCACCCTGAAAACTTGCCTGTGCGGTTAAAGGAGCTGCTCTGGATGTCATCGTAACCCCTAATGTAGTGAGGGGGAAAGCAATCCCGTGCAAGTAATGCAGCTATGGCATGGCCTTGGGGGTTTGTGCTTCATAGCTAATGGTTGGGGAATATGCGAATCCTTGGCGACTTAATCTCTAGCTTGGGTGAAGACAGCCCGGTTCGCCAGGTACGTGCTTGCGTCTTCCGGATTGTGGTGGTTAGCAGAGCCTGGGGATTGGCTTCCACCTTCTTTGAGGGCCATGCATATCACAGAGCAGTAAGAGATGTGGGAAGTCTAACCGAAAAGTCTGCGCTGGCGCTGGCACAATATGTTGAATCGGACACCCCTTTGGAGGCATCTATTGGAATGGCAGCCATCAACTCGTTGATAGACATCGATGAATCCAAATGCACTGGGCAAAATGCCTTTGATATTCTGGCAGAGAGAGGAACGGGCAAGAATATCGCTTTAGTGGGTCACTTCCCTTGGGTTTCGAGATTGGGAAAACTAGCAAGGAAAGTCTGGGTTATAGAGCAAAAACCGCAAAAGGACGAGTTGCCAGCGAAGGCAGCGGAAGAAATACTGCCTCAAGCTGACGTGGTCGGTATCACAGGAACTTCGTTCATAAATCACACCGTAGAGAAGTTGTTGGGCTTAAGCAAGAACGGCTTTGTTGTCATGATAGGGCCTACTAGTCCCCTTTCGCCCATTCTGTTTGATTGGGGTGTGGATGTCATTGCGGGGGTTAAGGTGGTTGAGCCAGAGAAGACAATCCGCACCATAAGCGAAGGAGCCATTTTTGGCCAGGTGGAAGGCGTGAGGCTTCTGACTCTGGCTGAAGGGAGATCAAGTGGCTGAGCTTTTTGATTCTTTTCAGCGTGGCATCAACTACCTTAGGGTTTCGGTCACCGATCGCTGCAACCTACGCTGTATATATTGTATGTCATCTGAGGGCATCCCGCTGATACCACACAGCGATCTTCTCTCCTACGAAGAGATTTGCGCTGTCGTCCGAGCCGCGGCAGGACTCGGCATAATGAAAGTCAGGCTCACCGGCGGTGAACCACTGGTTAGATCAGAGTTACCTGGACTCATTCGAATGCTCACGCAGATAAAGGGAATTGACGAAATATCTCTAACCACAAATGGAGCGCTCCTGAAGAAGTATGCTCTGGAACTCAAGCAAGCAGGCCTGAAGCGAGTAAATGTGAGCTTGGACACGCTTAGGGCCAACAGGTTCCAGTATATTGCACGCTTGGGGAGACTGTCAGATGTGCTTGATGGAATTGAGGCAGCAATGGTTGCTGATCTTCAGCCGGTCAAAATAAACATGGTAGTGATGCGGGGTATAAATGATGATGAGGTTATCGACTTTGCCAACATGACTCGCAGGGAAGGATGGCATGTTCGCTTTATTGAACTCATGCCTTTTACCGAGTTGACGGAATTTGTACCGTCGGGTGAATTACGACAGCGTATTGAGCTACTCGGCGCGCTTGAGCCCTGCCGGCCCAAGACCGGCAATGGCCCTGCGAGGTATTTCCGTTTGCCTGGAGCTAGAGGCACTATAGGCTTCATTAGCCCCATGACAGAGCCTTTCTGCTCGAGTTGTAATCGGATACGGCTTACGTCGTGTGGCCGCTTGTGCCCCTGCCTCTTGTCGGATGACGGAATTGACTTAAAGGAGGCCTTACGCGGCAATGCTTCAATAGAGGAGATAAAGCAGTTAATTGTAGAAGCGGTTGCGTTCAAGCCCGAGCATCATCGTTTGACCGACGCTGCCGTCCTTGTAAAGCGAAGAATGCATCGGATTGGAGGTTGAGAATGGAGCCAGGCCAAATCCATATGATAGACGTTACCCAGAAGAAGGAAACAGAACGTCAAGCAGTGGCAGAATGCAAGGTGAAGCTGAAGCGTACGACTTTGCAGCTTATTTGCCGAGGCAGGATAACGAAAGGGGACGTTTTTGCTGTAGCCCAGACGGCCGGGATTCTGGCAGCGAAAGAAACTCCCCGTCTTATACCTCTATGTCATCCGCTGCTACTTGCCAATGTTTCAATTGAGTTTCACACCCCCGAGAACGCCGACTTCATTGAGATTACTGCTACCGCCAAGGGCGTCGGGAAAACGGGATTTGAAATGGAGGCGTTGATCGCTGTGTCTGTAGCTGCTCTGAATGTCTATGATATGTGTAAGGCAGTTGACAAGACCATGACCATCGAGGGAATTCACTTGGTGAAGAAGAGTGGCGGCAAAAGCGGGATTCATCACGCCACGAAGCAGAGCCTGTGTGGAGAACATCGCTAAGGTAACTGCTGTTTGCCTGAGCCGAAAAGAGGGAACCGGAGAAAACCTGTCGGGATAGAAATGCCGGTGAAGCTTGCTCAGGAACATACCCACACGAACAGCCTGCTCGATTCAGCCATAGAATAGAATGCTCCAAGTGATATCTTGCGACGGAGCCTGATTTGATTACGGAGACTATTCTGAATGTGCGGGGGTTGGCTCCGTACATCTAGTATCTGATGCGAAAATCTCTGAATTTGCCCGAATAGCCTGACCAGTTTGTTTCCACCTTCCTGACCCAAGCCCCGGGAGGACCTGTCTTGAGTTGCTCTACCAGCTTATCTAGCTCCTGCCTGTCTCCCTCAGCTTCAACCTCCACAGCGTCACCGCTAGGCAAGTTACTCACATAGCCCTTCAATCCCAGTTCTTTAGCTATATCGTAAACAAAATAGCGGAAAAAGACGCCTTGAACGCGGCCACGAACTGTGGCTGAGAGACGAGCCATCTGTACCATTCTAAAGCTTAAAAATTATTGCCTGAGCCTTATCCAGCCGACTTAGACCTGCTTGGCAAGCGAGTTCTACTGCTTCCCGAAATTCCGGTTTTGATATTCGGCATGCTAAACTCGGAATCTCATGGGCTTTGTAGCAAGGGTGATATTGAGCCATGATGTTGACATAAGTATTGGGGGAAATCTCCTCAGCAATGAACTTAACCACCTGTTTGGTTCCGGCTAGGCCCTTGGGCAAGACCAGATGGCGTATCAAGAGCCCCCGTTGGGCTACTCCCTCCTGGCTTGTTTGTAGATCGCCTACCTGTCGGTGCATCTCTTTGACTGCTGCCTTGTTTACCTGCGGATAGTTCTCAATCCCTGACAATTCCTTAGCAATGTTTTCTTCGCTGTACTTCATGTCCGGCATATAGATGTCCACAATGCCCTCGAGTAATCTCAACGTCTCTACGGAATCATAGCCACCGGAATTGTACACCAGTGGAATATGCAATCCTGATTCTATAGCTATCTCCAACCCCTCCAGAATTTGAGGGACTACATGGGTTGGCGATACCAAATTTATGTTGTGACAACCTCGAGCTTGAAGGGAAAGCATCATAGAAGCTAGCTCTTGATTGTTAACCTTTTCACCTTCGCCTAGCTGGCTTATGGAATAGTTTTGGCAGAAAAGGCATCTGAGGCTGCAATTAGTGAAGAATATGGTGCCCGAGCCAGACCTTCCCACTAATGGTGACTCTTCGCCGAAATGAGGACCATAGCTCGACACTATGGCTTCGCTAGCAGTGCGGCATTCGCCTACGCCGCCATCCAAGCGGTTAGTGCCACAACAGCGAGGGCAAACGTGGCAAGTCTCCAACAGAGCCCTGGCTAACTCCACTCGGTCTCTTAGCTTACCGGTACGGTAGAGTTCTAGATATGCTGCCAACCCGTTATTCCTCAACCCGCGGTTCTTTTTTGCCCTTCTTGACTACCTCCACCTCTGCTTCTGACAAGAGTTCAGAGATCGCCTTCCTTTTCTTGGCCTGCTTTTTAGCTTTCTTGGGTTCTCTCCATGCATAATCCCTTTTGCCCATGACTACACCTCAATTTCTCCCATGCTATCCTTGCTGCCTCTACTTCAGCAGCTTTCTTGCTCTTTCCCATGCCACTTCCCAACACCTCTTTTTCTAGCACAACTTCAACTGTGAATTGCTTGTCATGGTCAGGACCAATGGCTTCGGTCACACGATAAGTTGGCGCTGACTGTGTTTGCTTTTGAACGAACTCCTGCAATAACGCTTTGTAATTTGGGCTGATCCCCTCTGCTCTTATTCTCTCTAGAAATGGCTGAAGTTGCCTAAGGACAAACTCCTTAGCCATACTTAATCCTTGGTCAACGTATATGGCTCCGATTAGCGCTTCCATGGCATTTGCCAGATTGTTTTGTCTCGTTCTCCCTCCGGTTGCCTCCTCACCTCGCCCCAGCAAAAGCGAATGACCAAGGTTGAGCGAGGAAGCTACCTCGTTCAAACTCTCGCGACAAACCAGAAAAGCACGAATCATGGTCAGGTCTCCTTCACGCAGTTCAGGAAATTGCATGTAAAGGTATTCGGCCACTACAAAGTCAAGAACCGCATCGCCCAAGAACTCAAGCCGCTCATTGTCGGGCAGCGGGAAATCAGGATTTTCATTAAGGTAGGAACTGTGCACAAAGGCTTGCTCCAATAAGGATACGTCACTGAAATATATCCCTAAAGCCCTTTGCCAACTGTCCCAATCACTCACGGCACCCTCTCCCGCAAGTATAGCAAGCAAGACTTTGCTGGCTCAACCTCCTACGTCAACACCTTGGTCCGTGTGTGCAGATTGAAAAGGCTCACCTCGCGGGTGATTTAGCGCTACAGTGGAACCAGCCACAACGAGATTCCCGCGTCGCTGATGCTCTTCGCAATCACATCCTCTTCTCAGTACATATCCCCGTCATTGTCATTGCGAGCGCAGCAAAGCAATCTCAGGGGTGGTGCTGAAACTGATACAATTACAGCACTCACGGACTACAGGCAGCACCTCTCGCATCATATGCTCGTCAAGCTCCACGAACTGGCATGGTAGTGGCGCATGATGCTCAACCTCCAACAGCAAGAGCAGTGCTTTATGAGCTTGCCCCCACACTGTGAAGGTGGTGTCGGAGGCTGTGGTTCGTGGCGGTACGGTTGGCAGAGATTGCCTGCACAGCTTTCCCTGTTGGCAGCCCCACTATTCCCAAGGATATAACCGATGCCAAATGAATCGGCATGTAGACTGGCTCGGCGTTCCATTTTGCCCGACTTATAGTCCCCTCTATTTGGCCTAGTTTTGGCTGTTACCTAGCTCAATCATATTCCCGATCAAGCTCAACTAGAAGAGCTCACAGGACAATCAAGTATAGAGACATTACATGGAAGATTCACTGGCCCATACGAACTTGCCGAAAGGCAAACACAAAACAAGAATATCACTCCAGACGAGGTATGAAGCTAGATCGCAGTAATGCTAATACCTAGCTCTGGTTAAGGGGGACAATGCGGGTGCTCTCTCATTCTGTCCAAGTTGAGTTTTGGCTTTGAGCCTTGCGGCTTCTCATGGTAGCGCAGCCCATGCCGCCAATCGCCAGCGCTGCCAGAGCAATCTAGGCTTCTAAGATAGGCTCCTTACGAGGTCGGTAAGCCACGCCACCAACAGGCTTCTTTGCCATCGCCTTCTCAGGCTAATTACTTTTTCATGAAGCTAGTCTCTGTCTCTGCACTGTCCACACCAGCAATCCAGCAAACAGGGCTAAGACGGCAACTATGCCCCAGTGGTTTATGGCGGGTACCATCGGAGGTAGAGGGGCTTCAACACACTCCTCGCAGTGCTGGAACTCCTTAGGCAACCAGGAGCTGTAATCCACATTCGTAGAAACAGGGTCACCAGTGCTGGTACCCTCACCCGAGGGTCCGCTGGCAGCGCCCCGCCAGTTGTTGGTGGCGTCAACGGTTTCCAGGCTATTCTCGTTATAGAGTCCGAAGGGAGAGTTGCCCTCAATGTTATTGCAGTGAATCTAATTGCCTGAGGCATAGCTGCCAATGTGGATGCCTGACGGTTCCTCTCCCACGTTGTTCAGGATATTGTTGAGTAGAATCTGGTTATTATCAGTCTGAATCCCAATGCCATGACGGTTGTTCTCAATAATATTGTTCTTCATGATGCAATTGTTTGCACCGCAGAACAGATGAATGCCGTAACCAGAATAATTATAATTGATCTGCGGACTGTGACCGGTGCCCTTAGTGGGAGACATGCCACCACCAAAGCCAGTAATCTTGAAGCCATCTATGGTCACGTCCTTGTTAGAGATGGAGCAGCCATAGGCACCAGTGTCCTGAACAATCGTCGTCTCAGGGCCATCCGTGGACATAATCGTCACACGGGCTTCATTGACTGTTGTTCCTCCAGGATATGTTCCTGGTAGGACATAGACTGTGCCGGCCTCGCAAACAGCATCAACGCCTTCCTGGATGGTGTGGACGTGGGTTTCATCATACCAGCCGGGGTCTGCATCATCATCCACCCAGACATTTTGAGCACACGTCGTTGCCACCGTTCCTGCCATTGGCAGTGCCGTTATTCCCACAGACAACACCAATGCCAGGCCAACCATTACATGAATCGGCTTAACATATGACATTGTTTTACTCATGTCTGCCCCCAATGCTTTATTTGCCTTGCTTGAAGCCAACTGCTCGGGCTTAGCTCGACTCCTTTTTTCCCGGAATACTTGAAAAGGCACCGCAAGTCAACAGCTCGGGAGCAGTTTGTCGGACAAATTGAGTTCTTGTCAGAGGTGGGACGAAACTATTGAATAGAACCAGTGGGTCAAAGACGAACTATACCACGCCACACCAACAGAAAGAGGGACGACGACAAAAACAAGAATATGCGGCTAGACCCAATGTGAAATCTGGCTTGGGCCTTAGATTGTCAGTTGATAGTCGGGGAATTTGTTATTGTCTCTCAAGAAAGTAGCGTATTTTGCGAGTTTTTTTGGGCAAGAGTAGCATTTGTTTTGTATCTAAATGCTCGATTAATACATGGTCCTGGTAACCACTCCCATATCCTCACTTCCCAGGAAAGCAGAACCAAAGGCGTACCCACTCTGTTTATCCGGCGAAGGTGTCAGAAAATGCGCAATGTGACATTGGCTTCTCCGGCTACCTCGTAACAGTCACCTGGAGCAACTGGGGTTGCTCACAACCACCATAGCAAAATTGCCCCGAGTAACCTCACCTTTGGTGGCCTGTTTTACCTTTCAGCTTCACCTCCCTTGTGCCCAATTCTATTACTTCTTGGCACTTTCTTCAGCTTTTGCTTACTTGGTATCCTGACTCTACGGATTCAGCTTGGCTACTCGGGACGTATGTAGTTAAACAAATACACGATAGTTTGTCAAGATGTATTCGGCTCTTTTGTCAAATTTAATACGTGTATGGCTCTACGTCTCCTTTCTAGGTGCCCAATAAAGGGCCTCAGGGATACGTATGGTCGGAATAAAGACTGTCCCGGGTAACCTCGCTTCTCCTGCTTTCCTTTCAGCTTTCGCCTACTTGGTCATCTGCTTCAACTTGGCTACTCGGGACATTTGTAGTCTAACATACCCATGGTGATTTGTCAAATTTCAACCAGCTTGGGGGATTTCTACGCGTTTTTGAAGGCAAAAACAGCGTAATTCCATAGCTAAATGTGTGGTTGTTGGAGGGAGTGCATATTTCCCGCAGATAGTCGCCCTGGGGTAATGCTC
The DNA here is from genome assembly GCA_964453875.1 of uncultured Dehalococcoidales bacterium. GTDB lineage: Bacteria > Chloroflexota > Dehalococcoidia > GIF9 > AB-539-J10 > JADFUX01. The sequence continues at coordinate 2,974 of CAYVSN010000017.1, read as the reverse complement.
ATTTCATTATCCCATTCTTGGGAACCAAACCTAAAGGCGTTACCCTCTTTTTGAAATAGCTATGCCACCTCTGACCTATGCGAATTCTCGTGAGTATTGACAAGAACAATTCGGCTAGTTACAGTATCCGTCAGCCAGTTCTGCCGGCTGTGCTGGTGGGTATGTTATGAGAAATCATACTGATGTGTTATGGAAAAGTTAAGTGTAGAACAACTGAGGTCACAATTTAAGGGGAAACCATTCTATCGCCTGGTCGAGTACTACTTAAAGAAAGAAAAAAGGACCGAAGAGCTCAAGAAAGAGGTACTCACAACGATGGAATTGCTTCCCCCATCTGTGCGCCACCTATCTGTAGATTTTATTGACCGGTGGAACCAATGTTCATACGAGAGAGAGTTCTGGCAAAAGCACACGTCTAAGGTTTTTTCTGAAGTCGTAGGGGATGCTCGGTCGGCTCTTTCATGGGTCGATGCTCCAACCGACGATGAAACACTCTACACTATGTTCCAGATTGTTGTTCTGAGCTATGCTTACTCTGCATCCGATCAACCAAATATGCGAGAGTTTATTGGAATCCGAGATGAAGAATGACTGCCCCACCAGTCATTAGATGCCTTGCCTCGTTTGTCCACTTTAGTACTTGGCGTTGGCGGAAGTAGCCTCATCGCTAGGACGTACGAGGCTCTGACGTTTGTTGGGCAAGTTCTCTCTTAAGTTCGTCAATCTCATAGAAAGCAGCGACCTTTTGCTTCCCATCAAGGCAAACTAAAGGCTTACCGCCTATTCGGTATGTGAATATTGGCACGGGCCCAGAAGCCTTTTCGGGGAGCTAGAATGAGGGGAGGAATCATTGGCTCTGCCTTATTACTGCTCCGTGCTTCGTGCCGCGAGACGAATGGGCAAGTATTAAGGCGAAGTGACAAGGGACCAAGCCTGCACGGCACATGTCTAAGAGCAGTGGGCTCAGAGGCTTCGGGGTTCAGAGAGTTAAGCATTTCAGTATTGCTCCAGAAGAGCGAAGCAGCTATAATGTGAACCTGTTGGGGATTAGTCTAGCGGTAGGACGACTGACTCTGGATCAGTTAGGCCAGGTTCGAATCCTGGATCCCCAGCCAGTTTGCAAGGCTATAGCTATTGGGTCAACCACAGAAGTATCAAGTCCTGGGTTGCCGCGCTTTTGAAGGAAACCGCGATTCTAATGGAGTGTCTGCTTCAACAAAGACTCTTAACCCGTTTGATTGTATTCAGGCTTGCCAGACAATGAAAGAACTCAGGCACGTGACCATGTATACTGATGGCGCTTGTATTGGGAATCCCGGCCCTGGGGGATATGGGGTAGTGCTCATATATCAAGACCAGAGAAGAGAGCTGTCAGGAGGGTATCGCAGGACCACAAATAATCGCATGGAATTGACTGCTGCGATCGTTGGATTAGAGGCTTTGAAGGAGAGATGTAGAGTAACCCTGTACAGCGACTCTCAGTACTTGGTCAACGCAACGTCACAAGGTTGGGCGAAGAGATGGCAGGCGAAGGGTTGGATGCGGAGCAGAAGGCAAAAAGCGTTGAACCCCGACCTGTGGGAGAGGCTCTTGCAATTATGTGACTATCATGAGGTTGATTTTGAATGGATTAAGGGACATGCAAGGAGTCCTGAGAATTTGCGCTGCGATGAACTCGCTATGCAAGCTGCTGAGCAGACGGATTTACCCACCGATCATGGCTATGAGCGGGCACTCCAATTCCCGGTAACCTAATCCTCGGCTTGTTCACCCCGCAACACAGATTCTTTCCATAATTCGTAATATTCGCCCATAGCTTCTTTTCTAGCATTTAGCATCTCATCAAGTGGCAGGTCTTCGAAGGAGCCATGATATCTGACGTACTCGATATGTGGCTTGCCATCTTGGTTTACCTGATGAAACCGGGCATCATTCTTGCCGTCAAAATCTACAGGGACGATTCGGTGTTTTCTACACATCTCGACATCGAATATGGGTGTGACCCTAATCCAGGCATCATTAAGATACAGCTCAGTGAACCCGTGGTACACCAATAGGTTAGTGCCGTGGATTTCAAGGAACTTCTCAGGAAGGAGGTGATTTATGATGTTGGCAAATCCTAGGCGAGCCGGAATATCAACTGCTCGCGCCAAGGCAGTCATAAGCACAGCTTTCTGTACGCAGTAACCTTGTCCCTTTTGCAGAATCGTGCTGGCCTTGCAATGTTCCAAAAGGTGGAAAGGCACGTACATATTGTACTTAATTTGGTCTCTAACACAATAGAACAGGATTTCAGCTTTACCCGCAGGGTCTTCATGCCCTTTGGTCAGTTCCCAAGCCTTTCCCTTTACAGAGGCGCTATCGGAATCAATAGTGGAGGTAGACTTGAGATACCCTTCTAGTTGTTCCATTGTCCCCCCTGTCCAAGTTAGCTTACCAATTCAAGTCGTTTAACACAAGCTGTAGGTGTATCACATCCTGATAACATACAGCACCATCCCTTTATCACAAAAGTTGCTATTTCTTGTTATCCAGAGCCTATTGTGATAAATTTTACAAGGTGCCTTCACGTGTGGCGCATTCGTCTAGGGGTTTAGGACACCTCCCTCTCAAGGAGGAGATCACCGGTTCGAATCCGGTATGCGCTACCAAGAGTATCAATAGGTACAACTTCTGTTTTTTGCCTCGATCTCTCATGTTCTAGTATTGGCAGGCCAACTTCCTGTTTACTGGCTAGCACTATTGAATTGGTACTATGTTGCTATTTTCCTAATCCTCATAGTACTGCACGTGGCGCTCTTTTTTCCCACTATGTGTCCAAAGTGCAGTCACAATGATACTTGTCCAGGAGGACAAGTTGTTCGTAGACTATTCAGGAAATGAGGTCTCAACTCTGCCTTATAGCTGTTACTTGCCGACTGCAAATCATGCACTCTGTTGCTACAACTGTGATGGTGGTGGTGTGGTCAAACAG
>CAYVSN010000016.1:6271-11056 GCA_964453875.1 uncultured Dehalococcoidales bacterium | reverse complement strand
TCTGAAAATCGGACATAGCTGACCACAAGCCCTTAGAGATCTCAATTCTTGGTTGAACGGCGCGACATCCGGTCAAGAAACGACTGGTTACGCGGAGCAATTTCAGCACCTTAACATCCGTGAGGCCTGACTTAGCTAATTGGACAAGGTGATCCCCCTGCAGCTTTCGGCGGACAAATGGGAGCAACTGAAAAAGCGAGCCCGTGACCTTGGCATCGGGCTCTCAACCCTTGCCCGCATGTGGGTACTGAACCGATTGCGTCACAGACGACGCCAGGCGATTTGCGCCGGCAACTCACAACCTTCATTGTGGCACGGCTTGCCATGACTCTTGCCACGCCAATTCCAAGCCTATTCCGTATTATCACGCTCTCTGGCGTTAGCCCCGGGAGGCCAACACTCCCCGTCTGCGCAATAGCAAGCTCGCCGCCCAGCTTGGAGAGAAGCCCATCACTCTTCAGGGAGCTCCCAACAATTCTTGCCATAAAGCTAGCAGCAGGCCCTCTAAGAATGCAAATAACCACAATTCAGCGTATTTGTTGGCAGCACGCTTGCACTGGCCACAAAGCCACAAAAGCATAGAACCACAAAAGCGCTACCAAAAATCCGTCCCCTGCGGCTTAGGCCATGATGGGTGACTTCCACATTCTTCGCTCCCGCAACGCCCGCGTGAGGCACATCAACCTCGTCCAGAAGGATGTCAAAGCACCACAAGACGATGCAGCACTTGCAGACAGGCTACCGCTCACACCTCGACCCACAGTGTTGCCAGCCGTCCTCAGCGTGACGAAGCTGCCGCCGGTATATGCAGTAAGTCATCGGTGGCAAAGAGCCTCCGACGACCCAGCTGTGTACCGTATAGCCCAAAAAGCGCTGGGTCGCATTCGAAGTCCGCTTGACCAGCCGAGTAAAAAGAAAAATTGGAATGTGAAAGTGCTATCATTCAACTGCAGTCCCAAGATGACCAAGGCAACACAGCTCTGATCCTCAAACCCTTTCTTGGGGGGATGACAGAGGCGGCAGCAGCGGCGGCAGCGGACGTCGAACTCTTCCATACCAAGAAGCTAGAGATCAACCCCTGGCAGGGTTGCTTCATCTGCTGGTCCAAGACGCCGGGCAAGTGCTTCCAGAACGACGATGTGCAGATGCTCATCCCAAGCTGCGCGAGGCGGACATCTGGGCGTTCACCACGCCGGTCTATTCTTCCGGGATCACCAGTTCGATGAACAACCTGCTGAACCGAATGACCCCACTCGTCCAGCCGTTTGTCCAGCTGCGCGATGGTCACTGCGCCGGTCTTTTGCGCGAAGGAACCAAGGACGGCAAAGTCGTGCTGGTCTCCAGTTGTGGCTACTGGGAGACGGACAACATCGACCTGCTGCTTGCCCAGGCAAAAGCCCTGAGGGGATTTGCCGGGGCCGTGCTGCGGCCCCACGGGGGACGCCTCAAAACCTATGATGGAGATGAGCATGCCGGTTAATGACATTTCGAGAGCGGCGAAGGAGGCTGGACGCCAACTGGCGAGGGATGGCGAGATGTCCCCGAAAACGCTAGCGACGGTCAGCCGTCAACTTATGGCGCTGGAAATGTATATACAAGAATACAACAAGTGGGGGCAGGAAGCGTTGGACACCCTTGAGAAGAACTAGAATACACCGCCAGCCTGAAAATCCTGCCCGCCACCTACGCTAACACGGGAGCCTCTGGGAAAAGTAAAGGTCTCACAAGTTGCTTTGTTACGGGGGCTTTCAGGAAATCCATTACCCAGAACGGTAGAGAATAGTGAATTACCCCTCAGCTACCGCGGGGTATGGAGTGCAGTTTTGTATGAAAACCTTCTGACCACGGGCACAACCGAGCATTGGAATAGCCCACCCTTAGCGGCCTTGTGAGCCCTTCGCTTCCTGCCATTCTGAGTCCTTCGCTTGGTGTCATTCCGAGGGAGCAAAGCAACTCAAGAATCTCACGCAGGATAGGCTCCATCTAGAATCTCGTGACGTTAAGGAAAAGCTCCGCCAAGCAATACCCTACGCGGGTAGCCATGCCGGCCAAGATTGCTTCGTCGCTGGCGCTCCTCGCAATGACACCTGCTTCTCACTGCAAGCCCAGGCCAGACAATCTCATACGTAGTACGACCCTTCAGGATCGGCCATCCCCGGCTCGCACGAGACGGAAGGAGGTGAAGAACGCCTGTTTCCCAATACCGAGGCCACCAGCGCAGCCACGAATGAATGCGGAGACTATGACCGAGCGGCTAAGACTGCTCAGAGAGCAAGAAAGCGCTATATCAAAAAGGAAGAAAGCAAGGCAAAGAATTCATGATAGAAGATTGAAAAGGGGGCAAGGGAAGGGCTAAACTCTTGGTGTGGAATGAGGCAAAATGGAAGATTGGGAAGAAAGGCTTCCACCAATAGCGAGAAGGAAACTAGCCAGAATTGGCAAGATGACTCCTGAAGAACAGGAGAGAATCGAAGATTCGGAAAGGCTTGATTCTCTACTCTCACGGTTTTACGGAGGCTCCCTCGATTCCGAAGGGCTGTGGGAAGGACTAAAGGAATATGAGAATCAGGGGAAACAGTCCCTGCTAAAGGAAGCTGAGGCCAAATTAAGGGATTCACTCCGAGGGAAAAGTCTTCCAGTCGAGTTTAAGAAGAAAGACGACGGCACACTAACCATTGAACCGGCCAAAGAGGAAGAAGAAGGCCCTCCTCTAGTGCTTGAATTAAACGAGGACAACTTTGATGAGGTAGTCACGCCCTGTCCTTTGCTGGTGGTTGACTGCTGGGCTCCGTGGTGCGCTCCGTGCAGAATGGTGACGCCTGTAATTGAAGAATTGGCAAAGGATTATCAGGGAAAGATCACTTTCGCCAAACTCAATGTTGACGATAACCAGTCGGTGGCAATGAGATTCCAGATCATGTCTATCCCCACCCTTCTGATATTCAAAAATGGCGTCCTTGTAGATCAAAAGGTTGGGGCCCTGCCCAGACCGATGCTAGAACCTGAGTTAACCAAACATATTCAGTGAGCTGCTGCAATCTGGCGGTGCGTCCAGAGGGATATGCTATAATCTATCAAGGGTCATAGCATCGGCCTAACAGAAGAGGCCGCTGTACTAATGGAAAAGGTGCGTATATTCCATCAATCTCGTGTCAGTTTTCATGAAAGAAGCGCTTGGATTGACTTTGAGGATTGACAGCAGCACGGCCTATCTGGCTTCGTGCCTCACACACTCTGCCCAGACCCAGCCTGACAGCCAGACTTCAGATATGCCCGGACCACAGGCAAAATTGGTCACAGATGAAAGATCAGGGCGATCTTCCCGGACCAAAGCTTGCCTTTGATGTAGACTTAAGTTGGAGGAATCATAGTGAAAAGAATATTGATGATATCAACTCATGGGTATTTTGAGGGGAACCCATCTTTAGGCCTTCCTGACACAGGAGGGCAAGTCGTATTTGTTATTGAGCTTTCAAAGGCGCTGGCAGAATCTGGCTATAAGGTTGATATTTTGACCAGACAATTTGAAGATTTCCCCCAAATTGAAACGATGAACGAAAATGTGCGAATTGTAAGGATTCCCTGTGGCGGCAACGATTTTATTCCCAAAGAATATCTCGTGGAAAGCCTACCCGAGCTAATTGATGGGTTTGTTGACTATTGTAAGAATAATGACCTGAAGTATGAGTTCATAGACTCCCATTATTGGGATGCCGGCTTTGTAGGCACCAAGCTTGGGGGAATATTCGATATACCTACCATATTTACACCTCACTCCCTGGGAGTTTGGAAGAAAATGGAAATGGAAGAGACTTCAGCTAAGAAGGGGGTCGCAATCAACGAGGAAGAGTTTGAAAGAGAATATAACTTCAAGCAGAGGAACGAAGCCGAAAGGCTGATAATGAGTGATGTCGCCAAAGTTGTCGCAACTACGCCCCAGCAAAAGGATATAATCTGTGAAGAATACGAAATCCCAGAGCAGAAGGTCGCCGTAATTACCCCGGGCTTCGACGCCAACAAGTATCGAAGGATAGATAAGGAGGCAGTAACTGAGGTAGCCAGGCAGAGGAACTGGCCCGATAACTTCATAATGACGGTGGGCAGGATAGCGGCCAACAAAGGATATGACCTGTTATTGGAAGCAACGAAATATGTACTTGAGGAAATAGATGGTGTCAAACTTGTTCTCAGGATTGGTTCTCAAAAGCCCACTGAGAATGAAATCCAGCAAAAAGATCAGTTGTTAAGGTTAGCGGAAAAGCTCGGCATATCTGATAAGCTCCTTTTTCTTGACTATATCGAGGAGCTGGAATACCTCTATAATGCGGGACGCGTGTTTGTGTTGTCATCTACATATGAACCTTTTGGGATGACTGCAATCGAAGCTATGGCTTGCGGCACCCCCTCGGCTGTGACTGATAAAGGTGGTTTGAAGTATTTCTTAGAGGATGGCAAAGACGCCATGATCGTCGATCCATTTGACACTCGCAAACTGGCAAAAGCAATAGTCACCCTGTTAGAAGATCAGAGATTATGTAGCGAAATCTCTCAAAAGGGGTATGACAAAGCGCATTCGATGTTCACCTGGGAGATAATCGCAAATAAGACGCTAGAAATAATCAGGCAATTGTAGGTCAAATAATGAAACCCCCGCCACCGGATGGCACCACCAGTCATGAAAATAATTAACTCCTACCGACATTGCGAGCGAAGCGAACCAGTGCCTTGCGAGGGCCACGGCGGACGCGGGGATTGCTTCGGCAGTGAGCTGCCTCACAATGACGC
>CAYVSN010000016.1:0-6171 GCA_964453875.1 uncultured Dehalococcoidales bacterium | reverse complement strand
TTCTGAGCCAGCAAAGCGACCTAAGAATCTCGCTCAGGACAGGCTCCGCGAAGGATCCCCGAGCAGTCAGGGCTTTGCCTCATGTGCTCCTCGCAATGACAGGCAAGTGTGATGAGGTCAAGCTACTCCCATAGCAAAAGCAGCCGCCCTTCCCAAAGGAAAATGGTATGCACCGATCTAGATGGCACTTTTATCGGCGATGATGATTCAATGTATGAGCTGCTGGACATAATAGACGAAAATAATATCCTGCTTGTTTTTAGCACAGGAAGGCACTTGCCCTTGGTGATGAAGTTTATTGATGAAAAAAAGATTCGAAAACCAGATGCATGCCTATGTTTGGTGGGCACAGAGATTTATGTCCTAGAAAAAGGACAATTTATCCTGGATGATCGCTGGAGCGAAATCATATCTGAAGGATGGCACAGAGAAAGAGTATTAGGGTTGCTACGCGACATTAAGGAATTGGTTTGGCAACCTGAGGAGTTTCAGACAAAATTCAAGATAAGCTATTTCTTGACAGAGAACCGAGAGGAAGTTCTGAAAGAAATAATCAGTCGGATGGAAAAGGCAAAGTTAGAGGTGAAAATCATTTATAGCTGTGATGAATTTCTAGACTTTCTACCGCTAAGATCCAGCAAAGCAGGAGCTCTAAGATATGTAATCAACAGGTTTGGTGTTAAGAAGAGGGACACCATAGTCTGCGGCGACTCAGGAAATGATTTGGAGCTCTTCAGGGCCGGATTTAGAGGTATAATCGTGGGCAATGCTCATGCAGAGTTGAAAAACTATAAGGGCAAAAACGCTTATCGCGCTACGGGGGAATATGGTGCCGGAATAATTGAGGGGTTAAGGCAACTTGACTTCACGGGAGGTGTTAATCCCTAGAGGGAGGCAATTATGGATATACTCGAGTTGATCAAGAGCAGGCGAAGCATCAGAAAATACCAACCAAAACCCATTTCTGAAGAGGAAATGGACAAGATTCTTGAGGCTGGAAGATGGGCACCGTCAGCAGGGAACAGCCAGCCTTGGAAGTTTATAGTCCTAAGGAATGCCGAGGTGAGGAAAGCGCTTGCGGACGCTGTCCCGACGGGGAGATTCATTTCCAGTGCCCCCATGGCAATTGCGGTGACGATAAATCCCAGGGCTTCGAGCCACGCTATGCAGGATGGGGCGGCGGCAACACAGAATATGCTTCTTGAGGCTCATTCCCTGGGCCTCGGTGCCTGCTGGATCGGCGGCGCTTCTGGGACAGGAAATGAAGAGAGAGCAAAGAGAATCCTTAACATCCCTGAAGAGGAAAGGCTCCTTTCTATCATTTCGGTCGGCCATCCAGCGGAATCGCCTGAAAAGTCAAGGAGGAGCATGGGAGAGACAACCTTTACCGATAGCTACGGGAGCCATTGATGGGAATAGTCTGAAGGGATAGGCTGGAAGGCAAGGAGGCAAAAAGAATGGAGATAACCATCAAGCAAACAAAGCTATCTCTGATCCAGGGAGACATCACCAAACAAGCCACCGACGCCATAGTCAATGCCGCCAATCCTAGCCTAATGGGAGGCGGCGGAGTAGACGGGGCAATTCATCGAGCCGGAGGTCCCACTATCTTGAACGAATGCAAGCAAATTGTTGCTAAGCAAGGAAGATTGCCTACAGGCAAAGCGGTAATCACCACAGGTGGAAATCTAAAAGCAAAATATGTGATACATACCGTAGGTCCCATCTGGCACGGCGGTAAAGGAGATGAAGCTGAGCTCTTAGCGAGCGCCTACAGAGAAAGCCTCAAACTGGCAACGGAAAGGAATTTGACCAGCATCTCCTTTCCATCTATAAGCACCGGTGCCTACGGCTATCCAGTGGACGAGGCAGCCACAGTGGCCGCAACAACCGTAGTCTCCTTTCTCAAGGAGCAGCCTACTTCTCTTGGAGAAGTGGTATTCGTGCTTTACGACAGCACAACCTACAAAACGTATTGCTCTGCATTGCAAGAGATAGCAGGCAGTTCCAAAACCTAATAACAGGCCCTTCAGCAGACTGTAACCGCAGTCCGACGCCTCAAATCTACGAAAAGATGCCCTCAATCTGGTGTAGGCTTAAGAAAACAGCGCAGACTCCCTGCCACTGGAATGCTTCGCGGAACTTGTCCTGAGCGATATGGGATTCGTCGCGGAGTCTATCCTGAGCGAGACCCTTGGGGCGCTCTGCTTCCTCGGAATGACACAAAGCCAAGGGCTTGGAATGAGAGGAGGATTTCAGCACGGTCTCTATCTAGTCTACGCCAGCTTTGGATCATCCAATCGAGATAGCGCGTTAGCAAAGTCAAGTTGAGCTACACGCAATGCAATGGGGGCACCAGGTGGAGGATTGCGATGGCTTTCCGCTTGCCCAAAGTGATGCCAAAGCGTCCCCAGCTTACCTGAGTATAGCCACATAGCTATCCAAGGGCACCGCAAGAGAACAAGCGACAGGCCCACATTTTGCCCTGAGACAATAGACGACTTTTCCCTCAGCAGCAAGCTCAGTTAGAGATTCGTAGTATCCCATGCCTTTAGCAAATATAAGGTCCGCCGATTCAAACTCTTGCATGAATTCAGCGGAAGCCGAACAGAAGTCTATTCCCGGGGTAGCCGCGCCTGTAGTCATGGTTTTCCCTAGATCCCCCTCCAAACCCATATATCTGACATCCTCAAGTGTGACATCATTTTGAACAGGTGAGGGCTTGACCACATAGGTGAAGTCAGCATGTTGCCTTAACCATTTAACAAGGGGCAAATCAAAGTAGACCTCCCCAGCGTTATCCGCCAAATACAGCACTTTGCCTCCATGCTTCACCTTGCGCTCAAAATGCTCTGAATCATCCACAACAAAACTCACAGGTTTCATCATGTCTTCCTCAATGGAATCAAACCGTTTGAAGAAATCCATAGTATTCCCCCGAGCAGCAAATCTGAGGCAGTTCCCAAAATCCCAGTTCTCTGCAGGATACATTTCATGGTATAGCCGTCCGGCAATTTCGATCTCCCTCTTCTTCACTTCCTTGTAAGGGTCAGGGTTCCCTGTTATTTCCTTTATCACGTTGTGGATTTTGGTTGCAATGACGATAGTCACCTTATCAGTGGAGAAGTTTTGCTCAAGGGCTTTTAACCCTTCCCCTATTGCTTCCCTTCTGATGCGCTCATCTTCAGTTGCTAGCCCGGCAGCTTGATAGGTTAACCTTTGCAAACAGGCATAACAATCACTACTCGCTTTCATAGTCCCTGCCATTGTACCAAGTTTCGGGTTCTCTCGCCTTGCTCACGTTGCCTCCACTTTGCTAACATCCTGAAGGTATAACTCAAGGAAAGGAGAATGACTAGTTGGAACTTGTGCAAGCTATAAAGTCAAGAAGAAGCATTAGAGGTTACAAGTCCGTCCCCGTCCCGAAAGAGACTCTGGCACAAATCTTAGAGATAGCAAGCTATGCCCCTTCAGCCAACAATACCCAACCTTGGGAGTTTATTGTTTTAGGTGGTGAAGTGCTGGATGAGTTGAAGAGAACTCTGGAGGAGAAGTCTGCGTCACGGGCGCCGCCTCATCCTGACTTCGAACTGGGACACTCCCCTACCGGGGTTTACAGAAGCCGACGGGTGGCGCTGGGAAAGAGCTTATTCCAACTTATGGATATCGGACAAGAGGAAAGGGAAAAGAGAAAGCAATGGGTGCTAAAAATGATTCGCTTCTTTGATGCGCCCAATGCTATTATCATTGCTACACACGCGGAAGTCAGTGGTCACTTATCTACGTTCGCCATTGGCGCAATAAGCCAGAACATCGCACTGGCTGCGGTGAATTTTGGATTGGGCACATGTATAGAGAACGCGGTAGTGTCATACCCCGAAGTGATAAGGCAAATCGTAGACATCCCTCAATCCAAGAAAATCGTAATTGGCATAGCTATTGGCTATCCCGATTGGGACTTCCCTGCGAATAGAGTGCAGCCCTCCCATGAGCCACTTTCCAATATGACCATTTGGCACGGCGTTTAGAGCTCTCAATAGAGCAAATTCTTTGTCCCACCCTTTTTGAAACGACTGTGATGGGCAACACTAGAATCATGCTTCTATCCAAGGCCTACTCCAGCATGTGATTTCCTCTTGATTCACGGCGTAACAAAGTCGCGAGCTCTTGCTTTTTGCTTTGTCATATTCCGGGTATCAGGTGCAATGACAATGGCCACCTTGCCGGCATAGAGGCTTTCTCAAAGGTTTTCAAGCCTTCTTCTGCTGCTTCCTCCCTGACACGTTCTTCGTTACCGGCCGGCGGCTTGAAAGCTTAGCCTTTGCAAACAGCCCTAGCACTTACTACCCGCTCTCGCGTTCCTTCCTTTCATGCCACGGTTTAGGTTGGTCTGGCCGTTGTTCCTCTCGCTGTTTTTCTCGCTTGTTATATTGTCTCGACTTTGCTAACATTCTAATGTGTTGTTAAAGCGAGCCTAAACGAAGGAGGATAGAGAAGTGGATCTTCTAGAAGCTATAAAGTCAAGAAAAAGCATTAGAGGTTACAAGGCGGTTCCTGTTCCCAAAGAGACTTTGGCCCAAATCCTGGAAATAGCAACGCGTGCCCCTTCACCCTTAAACACCCAGCCATGGAAGTTTGCTGTACTGGGAGGTGAGGTTCTGGACAAGCTGAAAAAAGCTTTTGAAGAGCGGTACTTGGCCGGTGTAGAACCGCATCCAGATTTTGGGCGAGAGCCTGCCCTTACGGGGGTTTACAGAAGCCGGCAGGTGGAGGTAGGGAAGGCTCTGTTCCAACTTATGGATATCGCACGAGAGGACAAGGAAAAGAGAAACCAGTGGACGCTGAAGATGATCCGCTTCTTCGATGCACCCAACGCGATAATCATCAGTATAGATGAGGAAATAAGCGAGCCATTGTTCGTCTTCGGTCTCGGCACGGTAAGCGACACCATCGCGTTAGCAGCGCTAGATTTTGGTTTAGGCACAATCATCGAACAGGCAGTGGTATATTACCCCGAAGTGATAAGACAGTTTACAGGTATCCCTGAATCCCAGAAGATAGCTGTCGGAATAGCTATTGGATACCCAGATTGGGACTTCCCCGCGAACAAGCTCCAGAGCACCCGTGAGCCATTTGCCAATATAACTAGTTGGCATGGCGTATAGCTAGAAGATGCCGCCACTTAGCCAGCTTTGAATATGACCACTGCTGACACAAGGGTTCACCTTGTGGAAAGAGAGCAGCAAGCTGGAGGGGACATGGGGCAGCTAATCAAGACCCTACCCGCACTGGACACCTATTCCCAAATTTGAGTAGTTTCCATAGACGTAATACAATTACCCTACAAGGGCAAATTCAGGTGAAGTGGTCATGTTTCCTGAGCTACAGTTAGCACAAAAACGTTACGAAGAGCTTAGTCAACTGATGGCTCAACCAGAAATGATAGCTCATCCTAAGCGCCTACAGGAGCTGAGCAAGGAGAAAGCTAGTCTTGAACATGTCGTTACGCTATATCGAGAATACGAGGCGCAGTCCAGAGAACTGGCTGAAGCCGAAGCTTTGCTCAGTACCAATACCGATGCGGAAATGACAGCTCTTATCAAAGAAGAGATAGACAAACTCAAGCAAGGTCAAGTGGATCTTGCTCGGCGACTTAGGCTGGCTTTGTTGCCCAAAGATCCCAATGACGACAAAGATGTCGTCATTGAAATAAGAGCTGGTGCCGGCGGTGAGGAGGCAGGCCTTTTTGCTGCTGACCTGTACCGCATGTACACCCGCTATGCTCAAAACAAAGGCTGGCAAGTAGAAGTTGTCGATAGCAACCGGAGTGAGATCGGAGGCTTTAGGGAAGTGGTATTCGAGGTTAAAGGGAAAGGTGCCTTCAGTCAACTCAAACATGAGCGTGGCGTGCACCGGGTGCAAAGAGTGCCGCTCACTGAAGCCTCAGGGCGAATTCATACCTCAACAGCTACAGTAGCCATCCTCCCCGAAGCAGAAGAAATCGAACTGAAGATCAACCCAGATGACCTCAAGATGGAATTCTTCCACAGTCGGGGACCCGGAGGACAAAATGTAAACAAATTAAGCACAGCCGTTCGCCTCACTCATATGCCTACGGGCACAGTAGCTACCTGCCAGGAGGAGCGCTCCCAACTACGAAACAGAATGAAA
>CAYVSN010000015.1:8813-11120 GCA_964453875.1 uncultured Dehalococcoidales bacterium | reverse complement strand
GATTTTGAGTGGCAAGCCAGGAAATCCAGCGCCCGTGCCTATGTCAATGATATTGAAATTTGGCTGCCTTATTTCCTCTTCCTTCAAAGCCAAAGCTACCGTCAGAGAGTCGAGAAAGTGCTTTGTTTGAACCTCCTCATAATCTGTTACGGTGGTGAGGTTAAATCTCTTGTTCCACTCTAATAGCTCCTGATAATAGAGTTCGAATTGCTTCACCTGGCCGGCATTGAGCTCAATACCCAGCTTGCCTACCCCTTCAATGAGCTTTTCCACCACGCTTGATTCCTTAGATTAAACCGGCTACACGAGGGCACAATGGGTCTGGGGCATAAATGTCTCCTGCCATTAGTTGAGCCCGAGCGAAACAACCACCACGGCATTCTTGGCTCAGCGGGCAATCCGAGCACGTTGAGGGCACTTTAGGTCTAGTTAGGCTCTTTGCCAGCGGATTGTTTTCCTGTTCCCGCCATGCCTGTAGCACTTCTTTCTCTCTGACGTTGGAAACGACAATATCTAGTACATCGCAAAGCAGCACATTGCCGTGTGGACCTATATCCATTCCACCGGTGGGGCTACGGCAATAGTTGGCAAAAACATACTTAGATTTAACCACCAGCTTAGCAAAGGGAGTACACCAAAGGGATACGGGGAACTTCAACTCATTTGCCGCCTTCTCTACCTCTTGGAGCAATGTCACCATCTCCTCGGCCTCCAGTACCGATTCGCCACTGGCTCTACCTGCTGGCATCATTGGGATAAGACAACCCCCTTTGGCGCCTAGCTTTCTGGCTAGGGAAAGGTTACCTGAAGCTTCACCATAGTTTAACTTGCCTGCCGCCATTATAGTGGAGAACTTGACCCCGAACTTGCGCAGCCTCTCCGCCGCCAGTATGGCAGCATCCCATGTTCCCTCTCCCCTGATTCTTTCGTAGGTTTCCTTCCTTTCACCATCAATGCTTAAGAAAGCAAGCGTGCCGTAGCAAGCTAGCCTTTGAGCTATTTCTTCGCTAAGCACCGTTCCGTTGGTGACTACACTGGTGCTCATCCCCAGTCCAGAGGCTCGTTCTATTATGTCTAGAGCGTCTTGGCGAAGGAAGACCTCCCCACCAGAAAAGCCGATATGCTTTACCCTTGCTTTGGCAGCACTTTCTAGCACCCTCAGAGCCCCATCCTTATTGAGTTCTTTACCACCAAGAAATCTTGCTGCATAACAGTGGCAGCACTTTAGGTTACATCTAGCAGTAAGGAGCCAGATGATAACTTTAGGGTGGGAAATCGAAGAATCGTCTGGTTGAGGCATTCTACCAACTAAAGCTCAGCCGATAACCTCAAGTGTGTGGCACATAAAACAAATGGAGTATCGGACATTTCTTTTAGCAAGGTGGTAACATAATAAGGTGACAAGGCCACCAAGCAAATAGTAACACAGCGAAGAGCACATAGGAAAACGAGGCCAAGAACCAAGCTAGTCTTGGCGTACTGGATGGATGAGATAATATGAGACAAATACCTTTAAAAGGAGGCGATAGTTGAAAGAAAAATTGACCAGCTTGGAGGAGGCAATTGGACTTGTCAAAGATGGTGATTTACTGACTCTTGGAGGGGTTTCCTTTCACAGAGTTCCGATGGAACTTATCAGGGAAATCATCAGGCAAAGCAAAAAAGACCTTAGGCTTGTGGACAGGCAACCTGCCATAGGCTTCGACCTTCTCATCGGCGCAGGCGTTGTAAAGAGTGTTCGATTCGCCATGCTTGGGTTTGAATTGCTTGGATTTGCCTTAAATTTTAGAAAAGCAGCAGAGGCGGGGAAACTGGAATTGATTGAGGACACATGTGGTGCCGTGATCAATGGATTTCGCGCTGGAGCCATGGGAATCCCATTCATCCCAATCAGAGGGGTTTTCGGCACCGACCTTCTTAGCATCGGCGTTCAGGATGGAAACTATAGGATCATCAAAGACCCGTTTGGCGGGGAAGACATAGTAGCCGTGAAGGCTATCGAGCCGGATGTTGCGCTGGTCCACGCACAACGGGCGGATATCTACGGTAACGTTCAAATATGGGGTGGCAGGTTTGAAGACGTTTGGAAAGCAAGAGCAGCGGAGAAGGTGATAGTATCGGCGGAGGAAATTGTTGACTATGAGATGATTAGGCTTGAGCCACATAAGACTACTCTGCCTTATCCTTATGTGGAGGCAGTGGTACATCTGCCAAATGGCGCTTATCCCACATCTTGTTACGGTCTTTATGATGCCGATTACCAACACGTAAGAGGCTATGTTGAAGCAATTAGAAGCGATAAGTTCC
>CAYVSN010000015.1:0-8713 GCA_964453875.1 uncultured Dehalococcoidales bacterium | reverse complement strand
GGGCCATAGAATTGCCTCAGCGTTGCCGCCATTTCCTTCAACCGTTTATCTACCTTGTAATTGATACTGCCTTCGGGGTAGCTGCCGTCTTCCCTTTTCTCGCCGGCCTCCACCCCAGTAAGAACCTCCATACCCTTATCGATTGTGTCCACGGCGTATATGTGGAACAAGCGCTGCCTAACAGCGCCCACGACGTCCTGGCGCAACATCAGGTTTCTCAGATTCTGGCCCGGTATCATCACCCCCTGCTCTCCGTTAAGCCCCTTGGCTCTGCAAACCTGGAAGAAGCCCTCTATTTTCTGGTTTGCTCCACCGATGGGCTGGATTTCTCCCTTCTGGTTAACTGAACCGGTCACCGCGATATTCTGCCTTACAGGTACACCCGATAGGCTGGACAGTAAGGCGTAGAGCTCTGCGGAAGAGGCGCTATCCCCCTCCACGCCTTCATAGGACTGCTCAAAACACAGACTGGCGGAGAGGGAAAGGGGATTGTCCTGGGCATACTTCCACCCCATATAGCCACTGAGGATGAGAACCCCCTTGTCATGGATTCTGCCGCTGAGTTGAGACTCCCTCTCAATGTTAATAACGCCTCCCCGCCCCAGGAAGGTCTTACAGGTTATGCGTGATGGCTTGCCGAAGGTTATGTCACCCAGGCTATAGAGACTTAGGCCATTGACCTGGCCTACAACAGCACCGTCAACGTCTATCAGAATGGTACCACGCTCTATCATATCCCTGATTCGCTCATCAGGCAGGTTATGCCGGAAGAGCTTCTCCTCAACCGCTTTTTCCACGTGCTGCCCAGATACTAGCGAAGCATCGTCCTTCTGTGCCCAATATTGCGCTTCCTCCACTAGCTCCTTAATCTGGGCAAATCTGGAGGACAGCTTCTCCTGGTCATCCACCATTCGGGAGGCATATTCCACGACCTTAGCCACTCCGGTTCGGTCAAAGTGGCTCATTTGGCACTCCTCACAGCAGCCAGCGATGAAAGCAGCAAAGGCCATCATGTTCTCCTTAGTCCTGTCTACTTCGAAGTGGAAGTCGGCCTTAACCTTGAATATCTCCCAGAAGTCCTCGTCGTACATGGATAGCAACTGGTACAGCATCCCGTCACCAATGAGCACTATCTTGACATCTATGGGCATCGGTTGTGGCCTCAACCCCTGAGGTGCGACGAGGCCAAACTGCTCAAATGGGTCCTCAATACGCACCTCCTTGGTCTTAATGGCCCGCTTCAAAGCTGGCCAGACGCCGGGGTTAGTCAACACATCCCTGGCGCTGAGCAGCAGATAGCCGCCATTGGCCAGGTGAAGAGCTCCAGGTTTCAACATGGTGTGGTCGCTTAGATATCCCCCGAGGAGAAATCGCCGCTCAATCTTGCCAAACAGGTTAGCATAGTTAGGATTGGACTCGATGATTACCGGCGGTCCTTCAGTGGCGCTGTTGTCCACGAAGACGTTTACCTGGAAGGGCAGAAAGGAATCTCGACCACGCATGATGTAGCCGGTAGCTGCGCCAAGGACTGGCTGCGCCTGCTCCTGTCCCTCCTTGAATATGTCCAGATTATCCAAGGTATAGGACTTGAGATCGGTGAGATACTGAGCGATATCCACCGACTCCTCGTATTCCTGTATCAAAGCATCAAAGAGTCGCGATACAGTGAAGTCCGCTATGGCCTTGTCAGAATTCCTCAACTTCTCCACTGTTTGTCTCTCCAGTTCCTGAACCCTTTCGAAACTGGCCTTTACCTTGTTCAACAAGTCAGCGCGTTTTGCCTCCAATTCCTTCCGCAGCGACTCCTCTAGGGCCATGAATTCAGCCTGGGATAAGGGCTTTCCTTCTGCTACCGGAATCAGTGCTGGCCCTATCGGCGTCATCTCAAGCACGAAGCCTTGCCGCTGTGCCTCATCTCTTAACTCTTCCAAGAGCTTCCCCTGCTCAGCTTGGTTTTCCTGCGCCACACTCTTCCTCTGCGCCTTGTAATCCTCACTGGAGAAAGCCCTCGCCAACTCCTCCTTGAGCCTCTGCAACAAGTTGCTTATCTCGTCCCGGAACACCTTGCCTTTTCCCTGAGGCAGGTTCGAGATCTGTGGTCGGTCAGGGTTGGCGAAGTTGTAGAGATTGCACCAGTCCTCTAGACGATATGCTTGCTCTCCCGCCTGCCTCTTCTCAATCAGCTTCTTGATGTGGCTCTTTACCACCGAGGTCTTGCCTGTTCCCGTGAGCCCGGCCACATAGATGTTGTAGCCATCGTGCTTCATGGAGAGGCCGAACTCAATGGCGCGGATTGCCCTATCCTGGCCAATGAACTCCCCCAGCGGTGCCAGATCCTTGGTGCACTCGAAGTCAAATACGGCAGGGTCGCACTGCCAGCGCAGTTCATCCGCCGAGATCTCATATTTTGCCATATCCATCTCTTCCCTCCCACATATGCTCTACGCGGTTCCCACTCTTTGTTTATGTATATTATTATAACCGTTTTCCATCATATCCACAGAGGCGTATATTTCGGTGGCGTTGGCTTGTCTGAAAACAACCGCTTTAATAGGGCAGTCCTATGGCTACCTGAATGCGGGTAGCCCGTGGGGCAGGTGCGGATAGACTCTGATTGGTGTCTCCGACTACGAAACGATTGAATATGCGTAAGCTTTGGCTAACTGCCAGCCCCGATTGTTTCAGATTCATTCAGGATCAGCCTGATTGCGGCGCTGACGCTGAGTTATAGCCCCATAAGCCTGCGGGAAGCGGTTTTCCCAGAGCCGCTGGCGTGCCTCATCCATCGCCTCGAGATTCAGAGTTGCCACTATAAGTTCGTCCTCAACTTGGCTTGCTGGACCAGCAAAAGATCTTACAGAGAACGAACCCGGCGGATGTGGGGCCACGATCATACTCTTGCCGAAAGCCCTGTAACCAAGCAACGATTCACCTACCGCGTTGGCCGCTGCAATGTAGATATGGTTTTCGTAAGCTCGGACTCTTATGATGTCAGGCACTAGCTCTATAGCTCCTTCATAGATCGAAATATTTCCTTGGAGGTCTCGGATGGTAACCATGACGGCTGTAGGAAGAGCAATCAACCGTGCCGCTTTAAGGGCACAAGTCCTTCCTGTCTCAGGATAGCAGAAGAAATCAGAGCATATTAGCACCCCTATTGGGCCGTATCTTGTTTCAAATACAGGTAACTCCTTCCCGGGCGTGGCATACGACTTCTCTGTCTTAAAGAGGTGAACCTTGCGATAGGCTCCTATCAAGCCTTGCTCTGGACTAATTACTGGTGCTGTATTGTAAATTATGTCTGGATTCGTTTTGTCCTTCTCCAGCATGCCAGCTATGACATATATATTGTGGTCTCGGGCCTCCTTCACCAACTCCTCTGTCGAAGGCCCAGGTACTGTCTCAGCAAGTTCGTGTATGTCCCCAATTGGATTGCAAGGGCCGGTACTTGGGGCACCGGCGGCAGTTAGGGACATCTCAGGGAAGATGATAAGGTTGCTTCCCTTGCTAGCTGCTTCACCTATGAGATTCTTGAAGGTTGTCAGGTTACCAGCCCTATCACTCGAAAGCTGGTGGATATTAGCACATGCCACTGTGATAACATCCTGATATGCCACTCTCATTTCCCTCCGCTGAGATTCAATGTTAGCGTTATTCATAGTGGCTGTAAACCCTTTAGGTGTTCTAAGATGCATTCTTGAGTCTTCGGCGAACTGCTAAGCTTGTTTCAGACCGTTTCCGTGGTCTTCTGTCTCAGTTTCACCCGTCAGATGGCGCCAAAGCTTACCTTCTTTTCTTGTTATTCACATTGTTGTGACAATTGGGCCAAAAATGATTCCTTGTCGATTCTTCCTCAGCTCCAAGTCACATAGGCCCGACTTTGCCGTTCTCTCCTTGCCCCCAACTGTGTTCTTGAAGAAGGGATCCTTTTCGTATATGCTTAGTCTTGTATCTGCAAGATCTCGTTCATGAATAAGGTGAGGTGATGTAGATGGCTGAAACTACATTGATTCCAGAGATTATGATTAGAGCCATGGCTAAGGAAATTAGAGATGGTGACAAAGTGGCACATGGCTTGGCATCCCCATTACCAATCCTCGCCATGGCTGTGGCAAAGCTCACCCATGCACCGAACTTGGTTTTCCTATCCACCGCGGAGGGGCTTGATCCCGACCTAGACAAACTGAAGCTGGCTATTTCCTCAGCAGACCCAAGGTTGTCTAAGGGAGCCATAGCCTTTCTCGAGCTTGTTGATATATTCGACCTCTGCCAGAGGAAGGAACTCGACCTGATGTTCCTTGGTGCTGCCCAGATAGACCAATATGGGAATACGAATCTCAGTGCCATAGGAGAATATCGCAAGCCAAAAGTGAGGCTGCCCGGAGGCGCAGCAACGTCCTACCTAACACCAATCATGCCAAGGATGGTCATTTCGGCTGCGAGGCAGAGCAAGCGAGTCCTTGTGGAAAGGGTGGATTTCAAGACGGGCATGGGATACTTGGAGGGAGGCGATAGCAGGGAAAAGGCGGGTGGATGGCCACTTGAGCTAAAGGTAGTGACTAACCTGGCTGTTTATGGATTCAATGAAAAAACCAAGGCGATGGGGGTGGAATCGATTCACCCTGATGTGACTGCCGACATGGTTCGTGAGAACACCGGCTTTGATATTGACATACCACAAGGCGTTCCCACGACAGAGATGCCAAGCGAAGAAGAGCTGCGCATCATAAGAAAATTGGATGCTGATAACATCAGATACTCCGAATTTAGATAGCCTCTGCTGATAGAGATGGTCCGGTACTAAGCTATGCACCAAGTTCTTTTCTGTGCTTGCCGTGGGATTCGACAGAATGAGATCGTTTGACTGCCGAAGATGACATCTTACGGATTGCTATGCTGAAGGCACTCCAAAATACTCATTCCTTTCATCCCTAAAATCCTTGACGCAGCCATGGCATCCTGCCTAATATAGGCAGGATTTGAGCAGACTAGCAGACAGAAGGATGAAAACAGGCATCCCAAGCATCTTGTTAGCTACTATCCTAGCTTTGCTCGCTTGTCTGCCGGCGCTAGCGGAGGATAACAGCACTGGGGAAGTAACCATTACAATGGATACGGAATCGGTGCTAGCTATCAGCTTAAGTCAGTTGGAATGGAAGCCGGAGGGTGAAGCAGGATTCGTGAGCTCAAATACAACGTACAAAACCGACAAGCCCGCTACGTGGTGCACTATAACGAATGAAGGCAATGCTAACGTGAATATTCATATTAAGGCTAATGATGCTAAATGGGTTGATAACCCTAGCGGCTATGAATGGACTCTAATTACTGAGGAAAGCCATGTTATTCATGAGGAAAGACCTGATCAATATGCGCTGTGGTATCATATAGCTGGCGATACTGCGGATAGCTACGCCCTCATCACTAAAGATCCAACGCCGATGATGTGGACAAGGTATGGTGAGCCGTTGAATCTCAGGAAAAACGGCGACACCGAGCAATTTGGATTGAAATTGCTAACCCCTACTTATTTTGTTGGCGCCCGGACAATGGAAGCTCAAACTACTATAAGTGCAGTGCTGGCGTAATGACACAAACGAAATTATCGCGATGAGGAAGGGAATGAAGGCAGGCATCATAAGCATTTTGTTGGCCACCATACTAGCTCTAGTTGCCTTCTCGCCAGTGGTAGCCCAAGATGACAGCAGTGGCACCATAACCGTTACCATGACTGGAGCTTGCGAGTTCTCGATCAATTTGGAACCGACGGAATGGAAGCCGGTTGGCGAGGAAGCTGTCATCCCAAACACCTTATATGAAACAGGCACAGCCTGGTGCACCTTGACTGTGGGTGGCAATTGTAATGTGAATGCCTATGTTGCCGGTGAAGATGCTGCCTGGGTGGAGGATCCTGGTGCGTATAGCTGGACATTGAGCAGCAATGGGGAGAATGACATAGGTGTATATGTTCTGTGGTTTAGAGTAACGGATGATGAGCGAGGATATGTGCTCATCCCCGAGGTATCAGAGGATTCACCAGGAGTCGAATTCTATCCGTCTAGTCTGTCACCTGGACCCGATGGTGCCAAGCAATTTGGATTGAAATTGCTAACTCCCGAAGCTGATTTTATTAGAGATGGGGTTGACTATTTCTCAGTTGGAGATGCGACCATGGAGACCCATATTACCATTAGCGCCGTAGCTGCCTAATGAAGCAGACCACATACTTGATTTGGCTGATTGTGGCCTTAGTAGCTATCGTTTCCCCCTGCGTAGCCCAAGCGCAGCATATTGGCATCTCACCAGCTGAGGTAAGAATTGATAACTTGTCTCCGGGCAATGAAACTGAATTTCAGTTAAGTATCCGCAATAAGGATGAGGTAGCCCATACACTCGGGCTCTCCACCTTTTACCCCCAAGAGTCGGAAAGAAGGGAAGGGAGAGCTGAGTTTCCCGACGGTAGCTGGATAAGCTTCTCTCCTCAAAGGGTTGAGGTGGAGGCCAAATCCGAGACCAAGGTGAAGGTATCAGTAGCAATACCCTCGGACCATAAATGGGCGGGAAAGGACTGGGAGATCTGGCTAAAGGTTGCCCCCGAAGATAGGGAATTCTTGGTGGTGAACTACTACATTCGCGTTTTAGTGTCGACAGGCGAAGGACTGGGAGCAGGCCCTAACGTGGGGCTAATTGCAGGCATCGCCATCGCAGTTTTCCTTCTAGGCTATGGCGTTTATTACTTCAGGCGCAGGGCCGAGGTTAAATGACCTTAGGTCAATACCGAGCTACTACAGAGGCAGCTCTTGGTCCGGTCTTCGGAGCTTGTCCGGGCTCTCTACATGATCAATGTATAGAGTGCCGTTGAGGTGGTCTGTCTCATGTTCCAAGGCTTGGGCCAAAAGCCCCTCGCCTTTGACGCGGATCTCTCTACCCTGTCGGTCTTGTGCCTTGATCTTGACTATCACTGACCTCTTGATTTCTCCCTGATAGCCTGGCACAGATAAGCAAGCCTCCTCCACCACACGCTCACCTTGCCTCTTTATCATTTGGGGATTGATTAGAGTGATAACCTCCTCTTCTGGCATCTCGATAACCGCAATACGCAGCGGCACTCCTACTTGAGAGGCAGCTAGTCCCACTCCCGAATTAGCCCGCATGGTGTCAATCATGTCATCGATTAGCTTCTGAATTGAGCCATCGATAGCAGTTACTCTTTTGGCTTTCTGCCTCAACACCTGGTCAGGCAAGGTGCGAATCTCAAGAACTGCCATCTTCCCTTTAAACTATGTCAAACCCAAAAGCTGGGCAATTTTGTATATACTCTCCTTCGAGATATGCTTGGCTACCGAATGGTCTTGTTGGCAAATTGTACTTTGCTCCTCCAGTATAGGTAAACCTAGACTATTCCTACTGGGTCAACATCTACAGTCCAGCCTTGTGGCAAGGTTATGCCTGATAGAGCCTGAGCCGGGGCATCACCTCGAAGGATGAGTTGCCAGCGGTATCTGCCCCTAAGCCTAGAAGTGAAGGCAGGTGCAGGCCCGATGAGGCTTAAGTCAGCCATCCCTTTGCTCTCTTTTTCACCGAGGATAATTTGGCTTATCCTTTCTGTCTCTCGGCGACATAGCTCGTTGTTAGTATGAGTATAGACCAGGCGAGTAAAGCGGCTGAAGGGAGGATAGCTATACTGGCGCCGATACTCTATCTCTTGACTATAAAAGCTAACATAATCGTGCTTGGCCGCAGCTTGGATAGCGTAGTTCTCAGGCGTGTATGTCTGGATAATAACCTTCCCTGCCCTAAGCCCACGTCCAGCCCGGCCGGCTACTTGACATAGAAGTTGGAAGGTACGCTCGCCGGCGCGAAAATCAGGAAGGTTAAGACCCATGTCGGCGCTGATTATTCCAGCTAGGGTAACTTGAGGCAAGTCCAAGCCCTTGGCTATCATCTGGGTCCCAATGAGTATGTCCGCCTTATGGCCACGAAAACTGCTCAGCAATTCTTGGTGAGCATATCTCTTTGTAGTCACATCCCTGTCCCACCTGAGCACCCTTGCCCGGGGTACAAGCCGCTTCAACTCCTGCTCCACCTTTTGAGTGCCGATGCCTAGAAATCTGATGCGATCTCTGAAGCACTGTGGGCAGGTCTGGGATACTGGAATGGCATAATGGCAGCGATGACAAGTCAGTTTTTCCTCTACCGAATGATAGGTAAGAGCTATGGAGCAGCGTGGGCAGCGAAAGACGAAGCCACAATTGCCGCATCGGACAAAAGTGGCTGTGCCACGTCGGTTGAGAAAAAGAATTACCTGCTCATCTCGTGCCAGGCTCTCCTTCACAGCAGCCAGCAAGGGTCGGCTGAACAGACTTGTATTTCCCGCTTTGAGTTCTTCCTTCTCATCCACGATATTCACCTCCGGCAGGGGTGAGTAACCGTGAGGAGCGATCCTCTCTTTTAGTTCTAACAGTTGGTACTCGCCGTGTTGTGCCTTGTAGAAACTATCAACATCGGGTGTAGCGCTGCCTAAGATGACAACCGCGTTAATGAGCTCGGCCAGCCTGATAGCCACATCTCGAGCATGGTACCGGGGCGATTTGTCCTCTTGTTTGTATGTCCATTCGTGCTCTTCGTCTATTATGATCAGTCCGAGGTCGGGCTGAGGTGTAAACAAAGCACTTCTTGGCCCAATGACCACGTCACAGTTTCCTTCCTTTAT
>CAYVSN010000014.1:0-11467 GCA_964453875.1 uncultured Dehalococcoidales bacterium | reverse complement strand
GCGTGCGTGGTGGGGCTAGCATCTGGATCTAAGGGCGCAGGTATAAACCACGAGACTGTCGCCGCTGCCCACTGCACCTGGCGCATTTATTGCTCTCCAGCAGAAGGACGTTTGAGCATCTGACTGGGGATTTCAGCAAGGGTGGTTTTGGATTTACTTTCCTCGATGAGGCGTTTGGCGATTTCTTGAGAGGCAGGCGATGAACTACGGTTGGCGGCGGGAAAAGAGATTTGAAAGTCTGTCTAGAGGGTAATTGGTATGAACGAGTTCTCTGATCAAGCCCAGCGAGTCAACCCTGTTCGGTATGAGCTCGGTCTCACGGCTGAAGAGGCAAGGCTTGGAACCAAAAAGATATTGTCCAGGAAGGGTAAAAGGCTAGATGTGAATATCCCAGCAGGACTGCAAACGGGCAGCACAGTAAGACTAAGTGATGCTCTCCAGCTAACTGACGGCCATGCGGGAGACATTGTGATTCAAATCAAGGTCAAAGATGAGAAGATGACGGCGCAGGTTATTGAAATCAATGACAGCAGTTTTGAAGCTGAGGTCATAAGTTCTAACTTACCCGTCGTGGTAGACTTCTGGGCACCCTGGTGCCAACCGTGCCGAATGATCGCTCCTGCAACCGAAAAACTGGCAAAGGAATATGAAGGCCGACTCAAGTTTTGCAAGCTCAACGTAGATGAGAGCCGCCAAGTGGCTACGAAGTACCAAGTCATGAGCATACCACTGTTGCTGTTCTTCAAGGATGGTAAGGTGATTGACCAAAGCACTGGCGCAGTTCCCGAGTCTGAGATCCGATCAAAGATCCAATCGCTGCTCCACCATACATAGAGCCCGACTTCCTTTGAAAGCAGACTCCCATCTTCTGCTCAAACCCCCGTAGACATCTCCTCATTCGTTCTAGGTCAAACGCTACGCTAGTACCGAGCCAACAAAATCCCTCTGCCCTCGTACGAAATCGGCAGCCGACATTTCATGCCTCCCCTCCAGTTGAAGTCGGCAAAGACCCAGAACGCCCATGCTGGTCACCACCCCAACTGTAGCCGGGGCTGGCTGTTTCATAGTTATCACCTTTCCCACTTCACCCCCCCCACCAAGCGGAACTGCTTCGCAGACCTTTAACCGTCTGCCCTTCCACCAGACATAACAACCGGGCCAAGGATCGAAGGCTCGTATACGCTGCCAGAGCTGTACGGCAGGCAGCTTCCAATCTATCTCGCCATCCTCCTTGGTGAGCATCTTACTGAAAGTAGCTTGGCTCTCGTCTTGAGGCTGTGGCTTGATCTCGCCCTCTATCCACAAGGGCAGACTCTCCAACAGCAGCTCGGCACCTATTTGAGCTAACTTAGGCATGAGCAACCCACTAGTATCCCGAGGAGAAACAAGCACTTCACGTTGAGCCAAAATTGGCCCACTATCCATGCCAGCATCCATCAACATAATGGTTACACCCGTAACCTCATCCCCACAAAGGAGGGCATTAGCTATCGGCGATGAACCACGATGCCGAGGTAATAAAGAGGGATGGAGATTAAGACAACCAAATTTGGGCAAGGACAATATCTTTGAGGGCAGGATGCGACCATAGGCCGCTACGACAATCAGCTCTGGAGAAAAACTAGCCAATTCCTCCAGTGCTCTTGATGTGTCTAGAGTCTCGGGCTGAACAACGGGAATCTTGCGATCCGTAGCCAATTTCTTCACTGGAGGAGGCACAAGTTGCAGCCTTCTACCCACCCGCTTGTCAGGTTGACTATACACTGCTACGACCTGATATGAATTGCTAATTAACAACTGTAAACTTGGTACAGCGAAATCCGGTGTACCCATAAATACGACGCGCAATCCCATCCCCTGAAATATTGCAATAATTCTTGTGTTATGTCAAAAATGGCCTAGAGAAAATGGAGGACTATTCTGTAATGTACCCAGAGAACTTCTTAAACATCCTCGCCCGTTGCTAATACGGTTCAGAGCGTAACTTGCCGACAGCACAGGAAGTTTGGGAGAGAGCGTTAGGCGAGCTTCAAATTGAAGTCAGCAAGCCAAACTACACTACTTGGCTGAAGAATAGCAGGGGCATAAGTTGTGAAGATGATGTTTTCGTGGTTGGTGTTCCTAACACTTTCGTTGCCGAATGGTTATCCCGCCGTTTTTACTCATTGATCAAAAAGACCTTAGCTAACATCGTAGGTGAAGATGTCGAGGTTCACTTTGCAGTTTACACTCAATACCAGCTACCAGCCACCTCTTTAAGGCAAGCTGACGGTGGCACAAGCACCAAAGTCAAAAGTACTCAATTCAATCCCCAGTATACCTTTGACAACTTTGTCGTTGGCGACTGCAATCGCCTTGCTTATGCCGCCGCCATAGAAGTAAGTGAAAAGCCATCTTGCAGCTTCAATCCCCTTTTCATCTACGGAGATACTGGCACTGGCAAAACTCACCTATTACACGCGATTGGACACACAGCCATAGACAATGGCACACGAGTAGCCTACGCTAATGCCGAACAATTCACCAATGAGTTCATACTTTCTGTTAAGGAGAAAAGAGTCGAGGATTTCCGAGAGAAGTTCACAAAGGTCTACATGCTACTGTTCGATGACATCCAATTCATCACCGACAAGAGGAGAACTCAAGAATACTTCTCGCATATTTTCGACGAGCTTTACAATAACCACTGTCACATTGTTATTACAGCCAATTGTTCCCCTGAAGCTATGGCTTCGATCAGCCACGAGCTAAGGTCCCGTCTCCAGTGGGGTCTCATCATCCCCATCCAACCCCCGGACTTTGAAACGTGCCTAGCTATTTTGCACGCCAAGAACAAACAGATGCCAACGCCGATCCCAGAAGAAGCGCTACAAACGCTAGCGCACCGAATTCAAGGAAATATCCGCCAGCTTGAGGGCGCTCTGACATACCTAGCGGCTATGACTAAATTAAGCGGCACCAGCGCAACTCCAGAAGCCGTTACCCAATTCCTCGAACATGCTACCGACAAAGAAGATAAGAAGCAAATAATACGAGCTGTGGCTGGATACTTCGAGCTTCCTCCAGAAGCATTGGCCAGCAAAAAGAGGGACAAAAGGACTTCTTTGGCACGCCAAATTGCCGTTTACCTTATGCGCAAAGAAGGGGGCTATTCCTTTGCTGAAATTGGCAAGGAGTTAGGTAATAGAGATCACTCAACCATACTACATGCATATAACAAGATATCAAGCGAAATAAATGTCACACCTCAGCTAAGTAGGCAAGTAGCAGATATCAAGGACAAACTCCATTCATGTTGAAAAAAGGCCTCAAACCTGTGGATAAACTGTTAACAAAAACCTGAAATGGTGTAAGCTACAGTCCGCCCTACCCTCACACCCTTCGTAGAATGACCCCCAGCTTATTATGAGTATTATTCCATTCCACTAGCACTATATAATATAGATAGATAGTTAAAATTACTAATCCTAATCAGAGGAGGCGACTTTTGCCTCCGAGAGTGAAAAGAACTCATGAGGATAGGCATTTTTGGTGGTACATTCGATCCGATCCATGTTGGCCATCTCATCATAGCCGAAGGGGCAAGAGCAGAGCTGGGACTGGCTCAAGTCCTTTTTGTGCCTGCAGGGCGGCCGTGGCTTAAGGTAAACAGGACTGTTACTTCAGTGAGTGATCGTGTGGAAATGACGCGGCGGGCTATCATGGCTAACCCGCATTTTGAGCTTTGCACTCTGGAGGTGGAGCGCTCTGGTCCCTCTTACACCGTAGATACCCTACTTGCTCTCGGAGAGCGCTTTGGAGCTGAGGCGAGTTTTTTCTTTATCCTTGGTTGTGATAGCCTAGCTGAGCTAGCTCTGTGGAAAGAACCGACTAGATTGATTCAACTATGCTGCTTAGTGGCTGTTCCTAGGTTAGGGGTATCGCAACTGGATTTAAGCTCTTTGGAGGCATCTATCCCTGGAGTCACTGAGGCGGTTATTCAGCTTGATATGCCCATAATTGGAATTAGCTCGTCTCAAATTCGACGGCTTAGGGGTGAGGGGTTATCCATTCGTTACTTAGTGCCTGATGAGGTTAGAGAGTACATAGAAGGGGAGAAGTTATATATCAGACCACAGGATGGAAGGTAAGGAAAAGCACGCTAAATATCAAGATTTCTGACACTCTGGGCATGGGCTTGGATGAACTTCCGCCTGGGTAAGACCTCACCCCCCATAAGCGTATGAAAAATCTGATCTGCCGCCATAGCGTCCTCTATTTCTACTTTAAGTAGAGTTCTTGTAGCAGGACTCATGGTTGTTTCCCATAATTGCTCGGGGCTCATCTCTCCCAGGCCCTTATAGCGTTGAACCTCTACCTTGGTTCCTTGTAATTCCTTAAGCTTCGTTTCCTTTTCCTGTTCAGAGTAAATCCAGAAGCTTTTCTTCCCTGCCTGAATTCGATAAAGGGGTGGTTGGGCGATGAAAAGGTGTCCTTGGCTAATTATTTCTACCATATAGCGATAGAAGAATGTAAGAAGCAGGGTGCGGATGTGGGAACCATCAACATCGGCGTCGGTCATAATGATTATCCAATGATAGCGCAATTTAGATAGGTCAGGTGACTCATAGCTACTCACCCTTAATGCCGTAACCATAGCCCGTATTTCCTCATAGGCCATGATTTTGTCTTTGGCAGCTTTCTCAACATTAAGTATCTTGCCTCGTAGTGGGAGGATGGCTTGGAAGCGGCGGTCCCGCCCCTGTTTGGCTGAGCCACCGGCTGAGTCACCTTCAACCAAGTAGAGCTCGCATAAGCTGGGGTTCTTCTCTGCGCAGTCGGCCAATTTCCCTGGTAATGTTGCTGCTTCAAAAGTGTTCTTTTTCAAGATTAGGTCACGGGCTTTGCGAGCTGCTTCCCTGGCTTTGGCGGTGGTTAGGCATTTCCCTATGATTGCTCTTGCCTCTTCTGGGTGTTGTTCCAGGTAGAGGGACATACCATTAGCTACGGCGATTTCAACCTGGCTTTTCACTTCGGGATTGCCCAGCTTCGCTTTGGTTTGCCCCTCAAATTGAGCCTGAGTCAGTTTGACACTAATGGCGCAGGCTAAGCCTTCACGAACATCCTCGCCTGTCAGATTGGGCTCGGTATCCTTGATAAGTTTATTAATCCGGGCGTAGTCATTAAGGGTGCGAGTTAACGCTGACCTGAAACCGGTCAGGTGACTGCCTCCATCAGTAGTATTGACACAATTAGCAAAGCTGAAAGTAGACTCAGCAAAGCCATTATTGTACTGTAACGCCACCTCGATTATGGTGGATTCAACCATGGTTGATATATAAATAGGATAGCTATAAAGCACTGTCTTGTTTTTGTTCAGACGGCGTACAAAACTAGCTATACCTCCCTCAAAATAGTAAGTCTTGTCTGTGTCACGCCTCTCATCTCTGATAGTTATTTGCACTCCTCTATTGAGATAAGCTAGTTCTCTCAACCTCTGACAAACAGCATCGAAATCGTAATCCAATTTGCCGAAGATTTCCTCGTCGGCGAGGAAGGTAGTGGAAGTGCCTGTGATTTGGGTGTCTCCGATGACTTCTACATCTCCCGTGGGAATCCCTCGCTGATATTCTTGGCGATAGAGCTTTCCTTGGCGGTCAACGTCAACTTTCAGCCAGGATGATAGAGCGTTCACCACAGAAGCGCCCACGCCGTGCAAGCCGCTGGATATTCTGTAGGTGAATCCGCCGAACTTTGCTCCAGCATGCAAGCGGGTCATCACTGCTTCCAAGGCTGTGATATCCATTGTCGGGATCGTCTCTACAGGAATACCTCGCCCGTTGTCAGTAACAGTGATGGTGTTGTCACTATGGATTGTCACGTCAATTTGATCACAAAAGCCGGCCATAGCCTCGTCTATGCTGTTATAGACTATCTCATGAATGAGGTGGTGTAGCCCGCGGTGGTCAGTGCTGCCAATGTACATCCCAGGGCGTAAGCGGACGGCTTCGATTTCGTCCAGAATTTGAATATGTTCAGCAGTGTAGTGAGCGTCTAGCCCATCGTTTATCTCAGGTTGTGCCATAGTTAGTCTCTTTCCTTACGGTGTGGGTTCTGCGGGACGTGACGCGGCTGCAACTTAGCATATATTATACCACATTTGAAGGCAGAAGGCAGGTCACGGCAAGGCCTCTGTTGAGGTGAAAGAGCTCTGAAAAAAGGCCGGCTCAGGAGAAGCTGCCCTATTCATGTAGGCTATTAGCTTCGAGGTTCTGTGCGAGGTCAGTCCAGTCTCTCCTTCTCCTCGCTTGGTCTTTGCTGAAGATGTCACGGCAAAGGCGCGAATACCTCGGCGTTTGGTTATCTAACCGCGAGTTGCCTCACCATCCTGTTCACATTCAGCAGCAAGAACGTCATGAGGGCCCGGATGTCAAGCTTGGCTTTCTCGCGATAGCTAGCCCGTCCCAGGCCGTGCCCTTGTTTCGCTTCGCCAAAGTCAGGCTCAATGGGCTTGCGTTCCTTTTCTGCTAGCTCCCAGGCGTGAGGAGGCATTTCCAAGGGCAGTTGTGCGCGTCACTGAACCACACCCTTGCCCGCCTAGGATTGTCAGGCAGGCATTGTTTCTGGTGAGTGCAGCAATAGAGAGACCTTTATTCAGCCTGGGCATGCCAAGCAATGGCAGAGGTGGTGGAGATGGGAAGGGGGCAGGTCTACTGCCTCAGGCGGAGCAATTAGGTACAACTACGCCAATCACCTAGGCGAGCCATGCGTAAATGGTATAATGGCTGGCCAAGGCTATGATTGAGGAATTCCTTAGTTGGGGGATTTGTCAGGAGGCGATAATCGTTATCATATCAGCTCTGCCCGTGGTGGAACTTCGAGGAGCCTTGCCCATAGCCATAAACGTATTTCATATGGCGTGGTATAAGGCTTACTGCTTGGCTGTCATTGGTAACATGCTGCCTGTGCCCATCCTGTTGCTTTTCTTGGACTCGTTAGCTAAGGTTGTTAGCCGCGCAGAGATGGGGCGAAGGGTGGTCAATTGGGTCTTTGAGCGCACCAGGCGGCAGGGAAAGACGATCGAAAGATATGAGAGAATCGGCTTGACGCTATTTGTAGCCATCCCACTTCCCGTAACCGGCGCTTGGACTGGGTCAATCGCCGCCTTCCTGCTGGGCTTAAAATTCAGGTATGCTTTCCTGTCTATCCTTGTAGGAGTCATCATTGCCGGCGCAATCGTCACCAGTTTGTGTCTGCTGCTCGGCTGGGG
Organism: uncultured Dehalococcoidales bacterium; assembly: GCA_964453875.1. Taxonomy (GTDB): domain Bacteria; phylum Chloroflexota; class Dehalococcoidia; order GIF9; family AB-539-J10; genus JADFUX01. Next base: position 4,218 of record CAYVSN010000014.1, on the reverse strand, counting down.
CTTGGAGCAGTGATTGCCGGCGTTGGGCTCAGCACCTTAGCTGTTCTTGGCTGGAGGAGAAGGCAAATAGCTTCGAGCGAAATCTAGCCGTGGAATCTCTACCGAAAGGTTGTCATATCTAGTTCAATATGGAACAACCCAGTGTTGTCGGCTGCTGCGGCTTATATTGTGGGCTTTGCCCCAGATTTCGCTCGACCACACCGGCTAGATATCCTGCCTGTAAGATACTCCGCCTAACCCTTGATATCTTATCAAGAAGAAATGGGCAAATTGGCATATGATGCGCAAGGAAGGTGGTCCTCATGAACTGGATACGTTATACTGCCTTGGGAATAGGCATTGCCTTTGGGATACTGTTTGTTACTTTGGTCATCGGCGAGGGTCTTGGAGGGATTCCCAGCCCTGGGGGGATTGTGTCCTACTGCTGTCTGGTCCCATCTCGATGATTGCTGCCACTGCTGTGGCCTGGAGGCATGAGCCAATTGGCGGCTGGTGGTTGATTGCTGGAGGCGTCATTACTGGGATACTCTTTGCCATCAGGCTTATAGGTAGGCCGATGGATCTTCTATGGACGTTCCTGGTCTACCCTTTGCCAATGTTGGTGGCGGGAGTGTTACGGGTGCTCCACGAGGCAAAACCCGCCAAAGCGGCAGAGTAAGACCAGGTCCCACGATTATACTTAGGCTAGCAAGCCCAGTCTAAGAGTGAATGAACACAGTGGAAGAATTTGATCTTGCTGGTTGTTGCGGAATATTCTGTGGCTTGTGCAGCAAATATCAGTCGAAGGCGCCAAGCAGGTGTATCGGCTGCCGGTTGGGGGAACAGCATTCGTGGTGTAGCATCTACCGCTGCTGCGTAAGGAAGAAAGGATTCACTACCTGCGCTGAATGTGAGGAATATCCGTGTGAAAGGTACTCCAGAAGGGCTTGGGGAACGGACCGACAGACACGAACCGCCCAAGCGAGCCTGGACAACATCAACGAAATTGGGATGAAGGATTGGCTGAAAGAGCAAAGAAGGCGGCGGGTAGTACTGGAGGATTTGCTCAATAACTACAATGAGGGCAGGACGATGAGCTTCTATTGCCTGGCTACAATGCTTATGCCTCCTGAGTTAGTCGGTGAGGCGGTAACCAAGCTGAAGGAAAGTTTAGTTAGCAACCAAATCGAAAGCTCGGATAAAAAGGACAAGGCGAAGGCTCTCAGAGAAATCATTCAAGCTCTGGCTCAAGACCACGGCATCGAGTTGAGACTGAGGCAAAAGGGAGGGTGAAGTGTGGTTACAAAGTAGGCGACGTCAAAGATCTGGTCGGCTTGTGAACTACACAGCCCAAACACGTGCGAAGAATTAGATTGGCAGGAATGGAGAAGCTCTGTAAGTGTAGCACTCTCAGGTTTTCTCTTGATAGGCAACGTTTCTCCCGGTGGGTTGCTACTTCAAGGAGAACGCGACACACTTCGCTGAGGATTACAGGAAGTCTTCGGTTGATTGCAGATCTGGCTTAGCCGTATTTCCCTTGCTGTATGGAGTTGAAGGTGAGCAAGGCGGCGATGCTCTTGGCATCGCAGATCTCGCCTGAAGCGATAAGCTGGGGTATTTGACCCCGGGGTACTCGCACCAGTTCAATGTCGTCAGTGTCCTCAGCTACAAGGCGGCTGAGCACGAGGTTGCTAGCTAGATAGCAATGCAAGTATTCTGTGCCGTAGCCAGGGATGGCATAAAAACCACCGAGTTCATCTATTTTCTGGGGCAAGTAACCGATTTCCTCCTGCAATTCGCGACGGACGCAGTCGATGGGCTCCTCACCTGACTCAACGCTGCCGGCGGGTATTTCGAGAAGGAACTTCCCCACCGCATGACGAAACTGGCGAACCAAAAGCACGTTATCCTGGTCATCGATGGCCACTACAGCTACACAATCACTATGCTCCACAATTTCCCGGGTAGTTCTTTTGCCGCTAGGCTTCTCCACCTGGTCAACGCGCAAGTTCACCGCGCGCCCGTGGCAGATTTCTTGACTAGATAGAACTCTCTCCGGCAGCAAGATCGGCTCCTAAAAGTGGTATATTAGGGCTACCTCGTCGCAATCAGGAAATTTGGGGCACCGGTAGCACTCCGCCCACACTTTGTGGGGCAATTCCGTTTTGTCAATCAAACTAAAGCCACGGTTCTCGAAGAAAGCTGGCCTACGAGTGAGGCAAAAAACGCTGGGGATACCCAATTCCTTGGCTTCATTGAGGCAAGCCTGAACAAGCGAAGAACCAATTCCTTGATTCTGGCTCTTTTCATCTACAGCTAAGGATCTGATTTCGGCCAAATCAAGCCAGTTGACGTGCAGAGCGGTGCAGGCGATGACTTTGTCTCCGTCCCTAGCTACAAAGAAATCCCTAATATCCTCATATATCTCGCTCAATGCACGAGGTAGCATGTCGCCTTGACCAGCGAACCAATTGATTAGCTGATGCATTGCGGCAGCATCCCATACCTTTGCCCTGTCAACTTTTATGCCAACCTTCATATTACTGTTTCCCTCTCAATTTCTGCTGCAGAGAGCTATAGAAATAGCTTGGCAGGTTGAGCCTTAAGAAGCGAGCTAAATAGGGGCTGAGTTTGACCTCGACATCTTGTTCTTCAGGTAAGGGTAGGTCGGCCTGTCCGTCGATGCTAAGGATAGTCTTATCTTCATCAACCGGCTTTAAGTTGACCATGCTTTGTGGAGGCAATACCAAAGAATGACTTAGGCCGAGGTGGCACGAAATTGGCTGGAGGATGATTTCTCTAGATTGAGGGTTAAGAATCGGTCCTCCAGCCGCCAGCGAATAGCCGGTGCTGCCTGTAGCTGTAGCAAGGATAATGCCATCAGCTCGATAGGTGCTCAGTAACTCGCCATCAATCTTTACCTCTATATTGATCAAGCGAACAGCGGTACTTCGCACTACCACATCATTCAGGGCATGGAAGCTTCTTTCCTGAAGCTGAGCTTGAAGCATGGCTCTCTCCTCCATCCAACCTTCGCCATCAAGCAACCGGGGCAATTGCGATAGAGCCCCATCAGCATTTAAGTCCGTGATAAATCCCAGTCGCCCCAAGTTTATCCCCAGGATTGGCACGGCTAATGGGGTTATGATCCGTGCGACCCGAAGGATAGTACCATCACCGCCAATGCTGAGGATTAAATCTGAGCCAGGCACTTGGGATTTAGCCTTATCCTCCTCCCAAGCTGAGCATTGCCACGACTTGACCCCTTGCCCAGATAATGAGTCTGCCAGCTTGTTAGCTAGATCTCGAGCTTTCTCCAGCCGGGGATGATACAAAATGCCGACTCGGTTCACGGGCAAGGCAAGTCTAGCACCGCTGAGTTTGCAGCGTCAAGGAAAGGTAAAGAGAACGGTAAGTTGCTTGGCCAGCTTGATATCGGCAGGGCAAAAGCGAAGGCTATATGCCCACCGGGAGCTGCCCCTCCTGGAACTCGCTGACCTTTTTCGCCTACTAGCTGAGCACCTGTGCCTATTCAGTTGGCCTATAGGGTCTTCATGTAAAGGAAGACTGTTATCACCTGTCTCCCTGGCAAACGTGAGTACCTCTTTTACATAGCCTCTGTTGTGTGAAAACCCCACGCCCAGAAGAAATGTCATCCCACCGTTATACTACCAATTTCTCCCTTTTTGGATAGCAATAGTCACAATAGTACCCTCACCGGCTTCAGATTGTATATCGAGCTCTGCGCCTATTAATCGAGCGCGTTCCTGCATTCCTGCCAGTCCTAGCTTGCCAAGGCGAGGAAGTTCACTCAGTGAACTCGGTAGTTCGAATCCTTTACCATTATCTTGGATGGTTATTCTGGTTTCATTGCCATCAAATCTAATGCTAACTTGAGACGTAGTCGCTTGGGCATGTCTAGCGACATTTCTTAAGGCTTCTTGAACAATGCGGAACAGGGTTAACTTGACTTCAGGTGGAAAGGGCTGTTCTTCTCCCTGCACTGTTAAAGTTGCCTCTATCTTATGTTCCTTGCTTAGCTCCTCCGTTAACCATTCTATAGCTGGCAACAGGCCTAGATCGTCTAGTATCGAAGGTCGGAGATCCCGGCTAAAGTAGCGCACTTCCTGTATTGCCTCTTTAATCTGTTCTTGAATGTTCCACACAAATCTTGAATCACTCATGGGCAGCCCCTTTCTGTCTTGTAGGAAGCTACCCAGTTGATGAAGTGTGGCGACA
>CAYVSN010000013.1:0-11673 GCA_964453875.1 uncultured Dehalococcoidales bacterium | reverse complement strand
GCTTCATCTCCAGGTTCAGTGGGACATCCCCGAAGGTACGTCCTTCCATTCTTATGTGGCAGAATTTGCGGTCAGCCAGCCAAGGCACGTAGTCGCTAGGGCCAACGTGGATGTTATCAACCCCGATTTCATAGTCTAACTGCGAGGTAACAGCATTAGTCTTAGAAACCTTCTTGGACTCCAATCTTTCCCGTTCCAACATGTTATAGAAGTCAGTATTGCCACCAAAGTTCAATTGATAAGTTCTCTCCAGTTTGACGCCACGGTCACGAAAAAGCTTGGTCAATACACGATGAGCAATCGTAGCACCAACCTGAGACTTGATGTCGTCGCCAATGACAGGCAGTCCCCTAGCAGCAAATCGGTTCTGCCAATAATGCTCGCGAGCAGTGAAGACCGGTATGCAATTGATAAAGCCGCAGCCGGCTGCTATCACTTGCTCTGCATACCACTTGGTTGCTTCTTCACTCCCTACCGGCAAATAATTAAGCACGACGTCGGCTTCTGTCTCCTTAAGAATACCTATGATATCAGCAGTCTGCCCCGGCGCCTTGGTTATGATTTGGGACAGATATTTGCCCAATCCGTCATGGGTCATGCCACGCTCAACTCGGATGCCGGTTTGGGGCACATCACAAAACTTGAAGGTATTATTGGGTGGGGTATAAATAGCGTCCGCTAGATCTTTCCCCACTTTGTTTATGTCTATATCAAATGCGGCTACGAAATGGATATCAGCCACATGATATCCTCCGAGATTGACATGCATTAAACCAGGAACAAACTCATCTTCCCTAGCATCTTTGTAGTAGTAAACGCCCTGGACTAGTGAGGAAGCACAATTACCTACGCCTATGATGGCTACATTTATTACTCCCATAGCTTATTCCCCTCCTATTCCACAATAACTTTCATCGGAATGCGCGCAACGTAGGGGCCCCGGACGTCCGCAGGTCACAGATTAGACTGCTGGTATTGTGTTGGCTATCAGCAATACTCTGGCTGCTAACCCCTTGCTCCAGCTCGAAAACAGCTCAGCGGGGCTGTTGTCAGCCCCGCCTAGCCTTTTTGGGAACTAAGCCTTGCCGATCCTATATACTTTAGTCCCGCACACAGAGCAAACTCCCTGAACTGCTGGCCTCCCATTCTTAAGAGTGACAGGCTGTGCATTCTTGATATCTACCTTCTTCCGACACTTAAAACAGTATGCTTGCATTTATACCTCCTTAGATATATGTTTACTTGAATATCATGGGAATGTCAATACCTATTGGCTAGTTATTTTCGCTTTTGTAACTGGAACCCTCCACTTGCTCAATTAACTTGAGTAACTTAGCCCCGCGTTCGATGGAATCGTCACAATAGAAACTGAGCTTTGGAACATATTTCAAAGTTAGGCGCGATGCCAATTCCTTACGCAAAAACCCTGAGGCGGCGTTAAAACCCTTTAGTGCCTCCCCCTTATCAGCTTCACTTCCCAGGATGCTGACAAATACCTTAGCATACTCAAGGTCGGGCGAAACCGAAACATCGGTTACCGAAATAACCCCACACAGCCTGGGGTCGTTCACTGTGCGCTCAAGCAATTCGCTGATCTCCCGCTTGAGCAAGCTGTTTACCCGTGCATTACGTCGAGCCATCTCACCCTCACCTAAGTCAACGGATTTAGGACGGAACAAGAAGTGGATAAAGGCTGAAACGAAGGAATAGCTTAAGGTGCCTTTTCCTGCCGATAAAGCTCAATACTGTCGCCAATCTGGAAATCCGTGAAACCCGTGATGCCTATTCCGCATTCAAGACCAGCGGACAACTCCCTAACATTCTCCTTGAAACGTTTCAAACTGGAGACTCGAGATTCATGGATCACTTTACCTCGCCGCAGTATCTTGGCTGGAGCATCTCGCCATACCTCACCCTCCCTAATATAGGCTCCAGCAACCTTGCCCTTCCCAGCTATAGCGAAAACAGCTCGTACCTCGGCGCGCCCCGCTACTACATCAACATAAGTTGGCTCAAGCATTCCTTTCACTACCTTATCCACGTCTTCCACTAACTCATAGATTACATTGTAATGGTGAATACTCACTCCCTCTCGTTCAGCTAGCTGCTTTGCTCCAGGCGCTGTACTGACATTAAAGCCGATAACGATGCCTTTAGAAGCCGAAGCAAGGAGCATATCACTGTCCGTAACACTACCACTGGCTGCATGGATGACATTAACCTTCACTTCTTCTGTGCTTAATTGCTCTAGAGATTGTTTTATCGGTTCAATGCTACCTTGAACATCGGTTTTCAGAATTATGTTAAGTTCCTTTATCTGGCCGCTGCCTATTCCCTTGGAAAGACTGGTCAAGCTCACAGATGCGTGGGTGCGTTTGACTTCCCGTTTCTCGAGCAGCCTCCGCGCCTCATGTTCATCAGCAACCACGGTGAACCTATCTCCTGCCAGCGGCACGCTGCTTATCCCTAAAGCTTCCACAGGAGTTGCAGGCTCAGCTTTCCTAATCTGCTTGCCTCTATAATCAAATAGGGCTTTGATTTTGCCTTGAGTATCACCGATCACTAAGGCGTCGCCTACCCTAAGACTACCTTTCTGAACGAGGAGAGTAGCTATAGGGCCCTTACTCTTGTCTAGTTTGGCCTCAATGACTACCCCTTCCGCCTTGTGATTAGGTTCAGCTTTCAGCTCTAGCATTTCCGCAACAAGGAGAAGATTCTCTAGCAAATCTGAGGTACCCTGTCCTTTCTTGGCTGAGATAGCAACACAAATCACGTCACCTCCCCACTCCTCCGGCAACAGACCCAATTCGGCAAGCTGTTGTTTCACCCTATCAGGATTGGCATTGGGTTTATCAATCTTATTGATTGCAGCCAATATAGGCACCCCTGCAGCTCGAGCATGGTCTATTGCTTCCACGGTCTGAGGCATAACACCATCATCAGCAGCGACTACTAGAACAACAATATCAGTTACCTGTGCTCCATGGGCTCTCATAGCAGTAAAAGCCTCATGTCCAGGCGTATCCAAGAAAGTGACCTTGCGCGCGTCTAGCTCCACCTGATAAGCACCAATATGTTGGGTAATAGCCCCTGCCTCGGTAGCAGTTACATTTGTTTGCCTGATGGAATCGAGAAGAGTTGTCTTGCCGTGATCAACATGTCCCATAACAGTAATTACCGGGGGGCGAGCTTGTAAGCCCTTTTCCTCTTCCTTCTTGGGAGGGCGGTAAATCGGGCGAGCTAATTTCTTCTGCTGAGCGGCATAACCAAAATCGGCCACTACTGTTGCTGCGGTGTCAAAATCAAGAACCTGGTTGATATTGACCATAATGCCCTTTCGCATGAATTGTTTGATAACCTTGACCGGTTCAACATTTAACAAATCGGCCAGTTGTTTTACAGTTACAGAGGATGTAAGGCCAATTGTGGGCAAGGCTGGCGTTACGTCCTCTACTTTTTGATTAGCCAAATTTAGCCTCTCCTTGGTAGCTTTTCAGCGTAGCTTACTAGAACTTGACGATTATGGTGGCTTAGCTTGGTCCTTAGAGCATATTCCAAGCGATTCCGCTTCAGCCCCAGTTCCCAGCAATCCTTTTTGGGACACAAGTAAGCACCCCTCCCGGATTTCTTGGCAGATAGATCTACTTCAACAATCCCATCCTTAGTATAGACTAAGCGAACCAAATCTTTCTTATCTTTGCTCTCCCGACACGCAATGCAAGTACGCTCAGGTATGTGTTTACCCTGGGATCTCATCCTGGAAGTGAACCTCTTGCCTTTTGTAGCTCTTGCTCTTAGCTTTACTTCCCTTCGGTTTCGCCTCCTTTCCCCTGCTCGACTTTTCTTCCTTTGATATCCTTGGTAGAACGTCCTCAGCGAAGCGAATCTGTGGCTTTTCCTCTGGCTGCTCAAACAGAATCTCTGAATAGGCTAGAGCCATAGCTGGCTCCTCCTGTTCGCTCTCAATGGGTGGCTCCACCAATGGCGCTTCGCTTGCAGCAGAAGGCAATTCACTTACTGGCTGTGGTTCTTCAATAGCAGCTTGCTCCAAGCTCACCTTTTCGGCTTCAGTAGCGGAAGCACCCTCCAAACTTGGCTTTTCCGCCTCAGTAGCGGAAGCACTTCGAATATCAATTCGGCAATTGGTGAGTTTTGCTGCTAGCCTAGCGTTTTGTCCCTCCCTACCAATGGCCAGAGACAACTGGTTATCAGGAACAACTACTGTAGCTGTATTTTCAACAAGTTCAATGCTTGCCACCTCTGCTGGGCCAAGGGCATTACGAATAAATGTCTTGGGGTCACTATCCCATTGGACCACGTCTATCTTCTCGTTGTTCAGCTCATTTATGATGCTTTGTATCCTGAGCCCCCGTGGTCCAATACAACAACCCACTGGGTCAATCCCTTCTTGGGATGTTGCCACTGCCACCTTGCTCCGGTGTCCAGCTTCCCGAGCTACTGCTTTTAGCTCCACGACACCATTACTGATTTCAGGAATTTCCAATTCAAAGAGTCTGCGTAATAGGTTGCGATGAGACCGGGACAGTATTACTTGAGGCCCTCTGCTGCCGTGGACTATCTCTACAACGTAGAGTTTGAGCCGCTGTGCTACACGGTAACGCTCATTGGGCACTTGCTCATCAAGGGGGACGATCCCTTCCATCCTGCCCAATCCAACATGTATTTGTCTAGGTTCAACAAACTGGATGGTTCCAGTGACAATCTCGCCCTCCTTGCTAGCAAAGTCCTCATAAGTAGCATGGCGCTCTGCCTCCCGCAACCTCTGCAGAATAACTTGTTTTGCTGTTTGAGCAGCGATACGCCCAGCATTTCTCGGTGTGGATTCCATCTCCACAATCTCGCCAACCTGAACCCCACCCTGCAAGTTTTGAGCCTCAGCCAGGGAGATTTCTCGATATGGGTTGGTAACCGACTCGGTTACGACCTTTTGAAGGTACACTCTGACTCCCCCGGTTTCAGGGTCAATCTTGACAGAAATCTCTTGCTCGGCAGAAAAAGAATCCTTTTTGTACGCTGAGATGAGTGCCGATTCCAATGCAGTCAGGATTACTCCCTTGGGCAATCGCCTCTCAGCGGAAAGCTGAGTAATGGCAGCCATAAACTCGGTCTTCATCAGCCTAATGATCTACTCCCGAACTTTGCTAAAAAGTGGGTTTCCCACCCACTTAGCCGAAGTCTATTTCCTTCGTTGCATTAATATAACACAATCGGATTGAAACCACAAATTGTGCTTGTTGCACTCATTTAGCGTACAAGGCGAATTAGACAATCAATGTGTAACCAAAGAAAGGATTGTTAAGTCAGATAAGCCGATTACATAAAGAAGGAGACTCGTGGGGGAAATGGCCTTAAGGGGGTGGCGGACGATATATGCTGGTTTGGATTTGCGCCAGAACTTCTCGATCATCATTGCAATGGATGCTCAAGGAAATGAGGTGGTAAAACAGAGGAAGCTTGTCAACAACGGGGACATAACCTAGCTCTTTGCAGGGTTCAACGAGCCGGCGGCAGCGGCGAAGCCACCCGTGGCTGGTATTGGCTTTAGGACCTCTTGGAGGGAAAAATGGGTTAGAGGTGAAGCTGGCTCAGCCACCCAAAGCAGAAACCATCGCTTCTGCCCCGGTAGAGAAGGATAAGATTGACTCCAGAATCTCGGCACAGTTACCGAGGCCTGGCCGTCTTGCTGTGTCTAGTATTCTATCAAGGCGCATTCGTATGTGAAGAGAGCTGCTTCGTTGGCGTGCCAGCGTGGTAACAATCCAAACAGGGCGTAGAGAACGCGACCCATGCCCTGCCGGCCAAGAACGACTTAGCTCATGACTTCACCGACCTCTTTGGGAAGCAAGATAAGGACTTCAGGGAGTTACCCGAAGGCTATGTTTTGTCCTTGTGTGGCAACTTTAGCGGGTACGACTTCACGCATAGGTGAGCTACTTCTTCCTGATTACGCCGGGACTTAACCCAGCAACTAGGAAAAAACCCCGATTAGGAACGCCGGGGTGTTTGACCGTGGTCGCTAGCACGCATCAAAAGAAGCTGGCCGCGGCTGAGCTGTGACCAGCTTCTTTTCTTCCCTTTCATCACCCCGTTCTCTAGTTCCCAGCCCCCTTCTACATGTAATTTTGCGCTTTTGTCCCGTTTGTCGATTTGGAATCTCTTTCGTTCACTACGGGAGCCAGGTGCCAATAGCACCACCGTTAGTATACGCTATTATGGGCCAAACCAGAGTGACCAATACCGTGGGGATAATAAGCCACCAACCAAGGAACTTCAGAGCGCCCATCTTGCCTAGGGCAAAAACGACGAATACTGTCCAGAAAGCTACCGCCCATATGAGGAACATAATGCCGAACTGGGGGAGTAGGGGCAGCGCAGTGCCGATCACATTGAACCAGCCCAGACCGATTAGAAAAGCAAAAAGCCCTCCAAGCAGGCTGAACCATCCAGTAGCTTTAAAGTCTCCGCCGAGAACGACTTCAAATCCTGCCAAGGTCCAGAGTACGGTGAAACAGAACGCAGCAACGGCAACGGCACCGGATACTGTGGGGCCAAACACCACTAATGCGTCCGTGAGTACCATGTACATAACCATGATGGTCCCGCTAATGCCGCAAATCACTCCAAGGATACCTGTTCCCTTTGGTGCCGTAATCTTGCCTATACAAAAGAATCCCAGAACAAAGAGGAAGAGACCCGCCAGGGCTAGAAGTGCATAAACCATTGTGTACCTCCTTTCATTTGGTTACCTGTTCTCCCTGTTTCTTCGCCGTATTCAAATCAACCCATCAACTTACCTCCTTTAAGAATTGAATAATCCACGAGATCTTCAGGGGCTAGAGGGCTGGGAGCATCTTCTGACCCTTGAAGCCATACGTTTCTTAGTCCCGCATCATAGAGCAGATTCACCGCCCTTTGTAGCATCTCCTTGGATGCTGGGGGTATCCCTCTTGCCCTAAACGCAGGATGGTATTCCACCAAATTCACATCAATATCTTTATTTAGGGAAGCTAGTCTTTCCCCTATTCCATAGACCTCCTTCAGGCTGTTCAGCCTGGGGTGGTAGGGAATGGCTACTGCACAAAAGAGCTTCCCGGTATAGTCATTGACTATGTATTTCACGGCCTCCCAAGACCTATCTAGATAGAATTGGGCAAGCTGTCTGTCTTCGACGCCAGTTATGCTCATAAAGGATTCAACACTTACTGCCTTTATGTCCGGGGAAATATGAGTCATCCCGCAAAAGTAGAGTTCATCTACATAGTCTTTGGTCAATATCGATGCGTTTGTATCTATCTGTATTGCCAAATTCCTATTCCTATGGCTCAGCTCCTTCAGAAAACCTGTAAGCCACCTCCTATTCAGCGTTGGCTCACCTCCAGAAATGCCAAGCATAGAATAGTTGCCTCCACCTTGATTTATTATCTCAAGGAATTGCCTGGGTGTAAACGGATTTCCAACTGAGGAGAAAGTTATGTCCCAGTTATGGCACCAGGAACAGGCGAAATTGCAGCCGTGGGTGAAACATGAAACTCCCGGATGCAGGTAGGCGGAGATTTGGGAAACAAGCCTGAGTGGCTCGTAGCGCTGTATCGTGTCCTTGTCCGCGATTATTTGCATGCCCTCGTCCACAGGAGCCATGCAACTTCTCTTGAGCTGACCATTTATCAGCACGCAGCAATTGTAACAGGCGCCGCTAGTACACATCCGGTTCACGACACCCTCGCCGTAGAACTGTGACACTTTATAACCCAAGCTCTCCAATGCTGTCAAGACCGTTATGCCTGAGGGCACCCGATGTGCGCACCCATCGACGAGAATATTAACTGGAGGGCGTTCCTCTTCTACCTGTTCCATCGTAAGTGCTTCGGAAGGGCAACCAGTAATACATATTCCACAACCTATGCATTCGTGACCTTCTGTTGGCCAGTCACCAAAATACTTCTCCGGGCAACTCACCAAATACTGGCAAAACCCGCAATCTATGCAGCCTTTTCCTATGCTCACTTTGGGAAACTTCACAAATACTTCCTCTCTATTTCTCTCCTCAGACTCCTTTCCTCATCAAGAAATGGCGGAGCCGATTGCCGAGGCAAACTGAGTCAGCTAGGATGTCAGCGCACCCCCCGCCTTTAGTTTTTCCATACATTGTAGCGCCGAATCATAAAGCGATATCTGCATCATCTTGTCGGGCCCATACCGGAAGCAAGTCTTGTAGCTGTCAATAGCTTCCTGATATGCTCCTAGGTAATTGTAACACTCAGCTATCTGCATATAACAGTGGCAGGAGGAAGCTGGATGCCTTAACATTGACTGTTGGTACCAAGTGATAGCCGACTCAAAATAGCCCAGATGTTGAAGACGACGGCCAATGTAGTAGTACGTATTCAAATCACGAGATAGATTTTCATACTGCTCGGAACCGGGGATGAGTACAAAGACACTGGGGATTTTCAGGGCGGGGTGGGTCACGTTGATAACCAGTGGCTCATAGCCTATCGTGGCCAAAGCTGCGGCACACCTTTCTATCTCCAGTTTCATATCATTTTCTGAAACATCAGGAAGCGAATCGATAGGGACCAGATTACCTTCATTTAACAGATAACTGGCCTCCTGTATCGTCCTGAATTTGGGCAGAATACCCCCGGCATAGTAGTCCTGTTGAAAATCATCTATAGCCATCTGCTGGATTTCAGTGAGAACCCTGATGAGTGCCTTTTCAGGGTGGGTGGCTGTTCCGGCGCAGGAGACAATCTCACTATTCGGGAAACTTGAGGGGTCATAGGCGATTCCGCCCACAGTTGGAATTCCGGTATTCAAACTGAAATCCTTGAATATCATTCTTATGCCATTAGAATGAAATTTCCTTAATAAATCCTTGGCTACAGGATCTTTTACGGTAATCATATCAATAGTGGGAACTGCTTTCTCTTCCATGCCAATTATGGAGGAGACATGCCTTTCTACTACCTCACAGAGACCTTGCAGAATGGTCTCCTCTAGAGTATTACCAGCGGATAGGCCATTGGTACCCTGGACATCTGCAAACCATTCGTAGGGGATCAAGAAATCTCTCTTCTGCCGTAGGCTGTATGCGGGGACCCAGGAAAAGGAAAGCTCGGTAAACTTTGCCTTATTCTCTTGGGGTACTTTTGCCTTTTTGCTGGGGACAACGAAGATTTCATCGAAGAGAATAGCGTTATCCTTCACGTTATCATATGTGTCTTTGCGGAAGTTTTGTAGCCGGGGAAAATTGGCATGGCTGAAGCGTTCGATAAGTTCCATTAGGGCGCTAGCCTCAGCTTGCTCAGGAGTGTAGCCTTTGCCCATAGATCTTGGGATAGGGGCATTATTGTCTTCCCCAGCCAGACAGACAAAGACCGGGATATCAAACCGATGGGAATCGATGCGTAAAATCTGCCTAACCAGCCTCAGGTTGTTGCGTTTCAACGCCTCTTTGACATTTCGCACGGTGTCACCAGGTGGTAGGGCCTTGTCCAACTCGCTCTCTGGACATTTTGGTGACCCCTGCAATAGAATATTTGATTCTATGTTATCCATGGTCGTAGACCACAGCAGCGAAGCTTATTTGTGCCGTCTTTGTGCCTTTGTTGTGCTGTATTGATCGTTGCGTTAAGAGTTTAGAGTCGCCCAACACAATGTGGACAGTCTCCAGCGATCCCGGATCCCCAAAGTAGCTGACCACACGCCGCAACACCATAGTTTTGCCTAGCTTAATGCCTTCCTCTTGCTCCGAGTAAGACTCCTCCAGAATCTATCTTCGCCCAAAGTCTCATAGAGACCGGGCTCACAGAAGAAGTTCGCTACCCCGAAACACAAAGGAGGTGACCAGCCGCCTATGGTCGCCCACCTCCTCTGTTCGTATAATTACTCACTACCCCTTCTTAGGCCTTGAAGTAGTCGTCCCGGGGCGTGTACCCGAACTCATCCTTAGATGGGGGCTCCCAGGGGTTACCAGCGTTCCATCCCCCTTCATCCTTCAATCCTGGGAACCAGTGTTTGAGGTATAGCGCCCCAGGTGCTTTACCTCTTGGCGGAACCTCATCGCAGGGAATCGCGTAGAAAACGCTGTAAACACCATCGGTCGCTGCCCTGTTGGTTTGAGGCTGATCCCTGATGTAATCCAGAATGACTGGTGCGTTTTTGTGCGGATACACCATTGCCTCTTGAAGGGTCTCCTTCAACTTTGCCTCCTTACCTAGCCGTACCGCTCGATCCCAAGTAGACTCTCCAAACTCAGCAACTTACGGCGGGAAGCACGATTGGGCTGCACTCATAATAAGGTTCGAACTGTTGCTGACCTGCACCCAACTTTCCCGGGGCAGGAGAACTTCCCGCTTCCTTTCGTAAGAAGCACCTTATGCCGCAGTGGTGAGAATCCACACTGAGTTGTACAGAATTACTAGTTCGTGCTATATTTACGCTGCTACCAGCCGTGACCATTATACCATGACTTTACGGCTACTGTAAATGGTAATCAAGCGAGGTATTACCAAATCATGAATATTAGGATCGGAAGGAGGCAATCGTGGAAAAGGAACTCTCTATTCTGGATAGACTTGGTGTAGATGTTGGCACAAAAAGGAGTCACATGCATACTCTTACTGATGCAGATATTGTGATGTTTTCTGGAATCTCAGGAGATACTAATTACATTCACATGTGTGAGCAATACGCCAAGAAAACCATGTTTGCTGGTAGGATTGCGCATGGAATAATAACTCTAGGTTGGATATCAGCCGCCTTAGCTAAGTTTCCCGGCACAGCCATCTACCTCTCCCAGTCAATCAATTTCTTGGCGCCTGTGAGGGTTGGCGATAGCATCACCGCTATTGCTGAAGTAATTGAGGCCAGGAAGGACAAGGGAATTCTGAAGTTGAAGACTATCTGCGTAAACCAAGAAGGCAAAGAAGTAGCTACTGGCGAAGCTGGCCTCAGGCTATATGAGGCACCGGAGTAGGCTCATCCAAAAAGGAGAGGGGCTGTGACTTTGTAGCCACAGCCCCTTCGTAGCTCGGGCTATTCCTTACTTAATCTCAATATAGGCTAAGGCAAAAGCATTATCATTTTTTCTTGGCGGCAACACCTTGTTCTAGGCCGGATACGATTTCATCTCTAGTTGCTCCTTGCGTGAACACCCCATCAAATCCTTTTTCCTTCAATTCTACGATGTCCTTGGGTGCCATAACCCCCCCGATGAAAAATGCCACCCGCTCTTTGAGCCCTTCGCGCTTGGCTACCTCAACTACTTCGCCGCCAAGACTGAGATGAGCACCTCCCAAAGAACTCACCCCGACGATGTCAGCATCTTCTTGTATAGCTGCCTTGATTATTTCCTCGGGAAGCGCGTTACCGATATAGACGACTTCCATACCCGCGTCCTTTAATTGATTTGCTACTGTGATAACTCCCCTATTATGAACATCCACGCCAAGTTTGCTCAATAATACCTTAGTTTTCTTTTCCATATGTATCGAGCCTCCTTTTTTGTCTGTATTCGAAGAGCAACCCTCTTACCAAAGCCCCGCTGGTCTCCACAGACCATAGGCTTGCTTAAATACCTTAAATAGTTCCCCTTCGGAGCAACCTGCCCTGGCACACTCAACAGAATAGGGCAGGATATTTTCCTTTCTC
>CAYVSN010000012.1:0-11972 GCA_964453875.1 uncultured Dehalococcoidales bacterium | reverse complement strand
ATCCTGCCATGAAGTAGCCCCAGCCTCAAGTCGGGAAAAACCTCTCTGGATAAGAAAT
The DNA here is from genome assembly GCA_964453875.1 of uncultured Dehalococcoidales bacterium. Taxonomy (GTDB): domain Bacteria; phylum Chloroflexota; class Dehalococcoidia; order GIF9; family AB-539-J10; genus JADFUX01. The sequence goes on along the minus strand of CAYVSN010000012.1, from coordinate 11,914 downwards.
CATATTCAGTGGTAGCGGCTTTTGCCTCAAGGATCTCCGACTCATCAATTATGGGACAAATGATGAAGGCTTGTCTGCCGCGGCTAACCTCCCTGCGAACAAAGGCGTAAGCCTTTCCCATTTGCTGAGGCTCAAGGTATTTTGTTTTTGCTACCTGCCGTCCTGGAGGTAACAGATCAATGACCGAAAGATCGAGGTCGCCGTAAAGAGTGAGCGCCATAGTTCGAGGAATAGGAGTAGCCGTCATGACCAGAATATGGGGGTTGAAGCCCTTTTGGCGCAGCTTCTGACGCTGTAAGACGCCAAAGCGATGCTGCTCATCTATCACCGCTAGACCAAGCTTGTGGAACTCTACGCCTTCTTGGATAAGGGCGTGGGTGCCGACAACGATATCAACCTTGCCCTCCCGAATCTGGCTGTGTAAATCCTCCTTTTCATTGTCTTTAAGGCTACCCACGAGCAACGCGACGGTAAGAGGCTGTGATAGAAATCCAGCATAGCACCTTATGTTGCCTGACTTGGCTGAGATTGCGGAGCTCGTTCCGAGCGTAAGTGAGGAATCTCGCTCCTCGCCATGACGCTCAGGCGTGCTAAGTTCAGATAGGTAGCCGCAAATGTTGTTGAAATGCTGCTCAGCTAGTATCTCAGTGGGCGCCATCATGGCTGCCTGATAACCATTGGCAGCAGAGATCAATAGAGCTATGGTGGCAATTACGGTTTTGCCGCTGCCCACTTCCCCTTGGAGGAGACGGCACATGGCTTTTGGACGAGAAATGTCAGCCAAGATCTCTTGTAACACACGCTCCTGAGCTTGGGTTAAGGCGAAGGGCAAGCAATTCAGAAACCCGTTGATAATCCCTTGATCGGCATCGAAGGCGTTACCAGGCTGACTTTCCTGCCAATCCCGCTTTCTGGCCAAGAGCCCTAACTGAAGGAGGAATAACTCATCAAATGCTAACCTCTCTCTTGCCTTTCCTGCCGTCGAGCAGCTATCGGGATAATGAGCTTGAGCAATCGCCTCATTCAGGTCCAGAAAGTGGTACCGTTTTCTTATCTCTGGGGGTAGGAAATCCCTCAATTGCCATGCCCAGCCATTGATGAGTTCCTTCATCCACCTCCTCACCTGTCTGGGATACAAGCCCTGAGTAAGAGGATATACAGGAACCAGGCGAGCTGTATGGATCAATTCTTTGGATCCAAGCAACTCCCACTCAGGAGATTCAAAAACCTTTTGCCCTTTGAACAAGCTGACTCTGCCACTAATTACCACTCTTGCATTGGTAGAGAGATTTCTGGCTAGGTAAGGCTGGTTAAACCAAACCACCCTGATGTTTCCCGTTTCATCACCCACAATTGCCTCTGTGCCTGCCCGATTACCGAGAGTAGCTACCCTAGCTTCCCATACTATAGCTACGATAGTCTGCTCTTCTCCCTCCTCGAGCTCAGCAATGGGTTTTCTCTGGCTATAATCGAGATAGCGCCTGGGGAAAAAATAAAGCAAATCACGTATCGTTCTCACATTCAGCTTGGACAACTTGTTGGCTACGCTGGGCGTGATGCCCCTGACGACGACTACAGGAGAACTCAATGGCTCTCCTTTCTTTCCGGAGGGTGATTCAGCCGTTGTAGATAGGCCATTGGCTGCCTTTGCCCCAGCCCTTTTCTCCCCGGTTGGGTTTTCCAGCTTATCCAGCCAATCAAAGATATTTGCTATCCAGTTCTTTCGTTTGTCTATATCCCAGGAACCATAATTGGAATGGGATAAGTCAAGTCCATCAAAAGTTGCCAAAAGCTGTCGGTTAGCTATGGTGTCCCTGATTTGCCCCGCTTGTTTGTGAAGATATTTATCCAAGCCACCAATCACCGCCTTATCGGCATAACCTTTCTTACGCTCTAGCTCCAGAACCTCTCTTATCGAGTCAATGTTTTTCATCAAAAAACTCTGCTAATTATAGCGGTGTTCGGACGATGCAACTTGCAAATCCACCAGGCCGTCTGTTGTCGCTCCGACCCGTGCTCAAGGGGCTCTAGCTCCTGCGCTGCCCCTTCGCTATGCTTGGGGACTGGGCTCGGAATGACAGCTAGCTTACTGAACAAACTCAATCTATCAAGTTGGCACTTCTGCTTGAAGGACGGAAATAGCCAAGGCGCGAGGCCCCACATGAGCGCCTACTACCGGGCTTACCTTGGAGCGATAGGTACGCTCTGGAGGGACAAAGTCTTTGAGGCGCTCGGCTAATGCCTCCAGCTCATCAGGAGTGGTGGCGTCCTCAATAGCCAAAGCTTCTATATCTTTGAAACCTTTGACAAAGTTTACTAGAAAATCCATTGCTTGAGCTCGATTTCGAGGACGAGCGATAGGAAAGACTTCGCCACCTTTTAGTGCTAAGACAGGATTCACCTTTAGCAGACTGCCCAAGAAGGCCTGTGCTTTGCCGATACGCCCTCCTCTTCTCAAATATTCCAATGTATCGAAGCTCACGCGCACATGAACCTTGGGAATCGCTCGCCTGACCCAGCCAGCAACCTGGTCTAAGTCAGCCCCAGAGTTTGCCATCTGAGCAGCCTTTATGGTCAGAAGCATCTGTCCACCTATGGCCGTCTGGGAATCAATTACCTCTATGCGGCAATCCCTGGTAACCATAGCCTTGCCCTGAAGCGTCGCACTGTAGGTGGCGCTAAGGAGATGGGAAAGCGTTACAGCCAAGATTTCGTTCGTCTCTTCAGCCAATTCAGTGAAAAGCTCTGCGACATGTCCAGGAGTGACAGTTGAGGTTGTAGGGATGATTTTGCTCTGTTCAAGCCTTTGGTAGAATCCCTCGGTGCTCAGGTCAATATTATCGCGATAAGTCTCATTGCCAAATTGGACATACAATGGCACCACTGTAATCCCAAGCTTTTCCGCTAGTTGGGGGGTAATGTCAGAACAACTATCAGTTACAACCTTGACCATTATTCTCTACTCCTGGAAGACTTCGTTTCTCAGGGTGCGCCAAAACTATTCTAGTGAAATCACATAATTATAGTGTGGTTGTCCGCCACAAAGCACTTCAACCTCAATAGGGTATTTATCTCGAATCTCCTTAGCTACATTCTCAGCTTCAGCATCTTTAGTCTCAGCACCGTAGTAAATGGTTAACATCTCCACGTTAGCGACATCCGTTTTCTCCAGGGCCCTCAAAATAACATCTGAGGTATTGTCGGCACTAGCTATCAAAGCTTCATCATTTAGAATGGCGATAAAATACCCTTTCTTTATCTCTAATCCATTGAGGTGTACATTGCGTATCGCTTTGGTTATCGCCAGAGTTCTAATCCCCTTCGTTGCCTCTTCCATAACTCGAGCATTTTCATCCAAATCCATGTCATAATTGAAAGCAAGAAATGCCGCTATGACTAGAGGAATAGTCCTGGTAGGGATTACCCTCACTTCCTTCGAAGTTAGCCTCTCAACCTGGGAAGCTGTAGGGATAATATTCTTGTTATTGGGCAGTAGGATAATGCTATCTGAGGGCGCCAATTCCACAGCTTGAACCAACTGGCGAACGCTGGGGTTCATTGTCTGACCACCGGGCACAACAACTGCAGTGCCCAGGCTATCAAATAGGTTTCGAAAACCATCTCCAGGGGTGACCGTTACTATGGCAATATCGACTGCAGGCAATCTTTCCTTTTGCAGTCTGATGAATTCCGCATATTGGTCATCGATGTTATTGATTTCTATGTGGTGCAATGTGCCAAGGCGTGAAGCATAGTTGAGAATTTCGCCGGGATTAGAGCTGTGTATGTGAACTCTTACCGTGGTGTCATCCCCAGTGATGACTAAAGACTGCCCTTTTTTCCTCAAGCCCCTTTTTATCTTTCTTAACTTGAGTTTTTGCCCTTTGAGCACAAAATTAGTGCAATATCCGTAGGGTACTTCCACTTCAGTGACTGTCTGGGTTGTCTTAGGAGCCAAGGGCAAATCGGCAGCAACCAGTTGGGGTCTCCAGTATTGTATCTTATCTGCTTCCCCCTTGAGGAAATGAAAGGCGCCATCCAGCAAAACATAAACGCCTTGTCCCCCTGCATCTACTACCCCAGCCTCCTTCAATACTGGTAACAAGTTAGGTGTTCGAGCTACTGAATCCCTGGCTGCCTCTACAGCAGCTTCTAATACTGAAATAAAGCCGGTGGAATCGGCTTTGGCAGCTTCACCGGCAGCTTCGGCTGCGTCTTTAAGCACTGTCAGCATAGTTCCTTCTACAGGATGAACGATTCCTTCGTAAGCAGCTCGTGATGCTTCAGCTAATGCCTTGGCGAAATCTTTCCCACCAAAAGAATCCTTCCCACTCAGCCCCTTCGCCAGACCACGCCAGAACTGAGATAGGATAACCCCCGAATTACCTCGAGCCCCCATTAAGGAGCCGTGGGATAATGACTTGGCTACCGATGAAGCATCTCTATCCGAGTTCTCGGTTGCCTCCGCCAATGCAGAGCGCATGGTAAGCAACATATTAGTTCCCGTGTCACCATCAGGAACAGGGAAAACATTAATAGCATTAATATCTGGGGCGCTTTTCTCTAGCCAGGCGGTGCCTGAAGCAAACATTTCTTTCAGAATTTGGCCATCAATTAAGCCAGCTTCCATTCCTCTCTCCCTTAATACGATTGTTATTATGCCGTCAGCGTGATAACATTACTGGTTGTTCTATACTAACATTATAATATTAGTTAAGCTATTGTCTACAGCAAAGGGGGTAAAAGCTTCCTATGAGGTGTAATATCTGTGGGAAGACGACTCAATACGGTAATAGAGTAAGCCACTCCAAAAGGCATACTAAACGCCGCTGGCTGCCCAATATCCATCCGGCGACGATCGTTTTAGATGGCAAGAAAACGAGAGTTAACATTTGCACCAGGTGTCTTCGCACCCAATACAAAGCAGCCCGTTAGCTCACTACTCTTCTGATTCTCTGCAGTGCCTGGCCCAGTCTCTCCTCAGCCTTGAATACGCTCGCCCCAACTACCAAAACCCTGCCACCGGCTTCGACCACAGCACGGGCATTATTGGAGCCAATGCCTCCATCAACTTCAAGTTCAGCGCTCAGCTCTCTGTCATCAAGCATCTTGCGCAGATGGGCTATCTTGTCCAATGTCGCAGGAATGAAGGTTTGTCCACCAAAGCCGGGGTTGACGCTCATAATCAGAATCAAATCAACATAAGGACAGCTCTCCTCCACCAAGCTCAAGGAAGTGGCTGGATTCAAGGATACCCCAGCTCTTACCTTCAATTCCTTTATCGATTGAATCACTCGATGAAGGTGTGGGCAAGCTTCCACGTGCACAGTGATGATGTCAGCACCGGCAGTAGCAAACTGCGAGATGTACCTCTCAGGTTGCTCTATCATTAAGTGAACATCCAAGGGCAGATTGGTACAGGAGCGAAGGGACGCCACTACAGGGACTCCGATACTGATATTGGGCACGAAATGCCCATCCATGACGTCAATGTGAATATAATCGGCCCCTGCTTCGGCAACCTCAGCGATCTGCTCACCAAGGCGAGCAAAATCAGCACTGAGAATTGACGGCGCTAGCTTGATTTGCGTACCTTTGCTACTCATGCTCGAGGAGGTTTTTTGCTCTTTCTAGTGCCCTCTCCACTTGCTGCGGGGCAGTGCCTCCCACAATATTTCGAGAGGCTACGGAGGATTCTAAACTTATACCGTATACGTCCTCAGCGAAGAGGGGGGAAAAATCATGATACTCGCTCAGGCTAAGCTCACGGAAGGTCTTATCATTGGCAATCGCATATTCACTAAGCCTAGCTATTACCCCGTGGGCTTCGCGAAATGGCAAACCTTTGTTTACCAGATAGTCGGCTAAGTCGGTAGCCAGAATGTAATCTTTAATGGCTTGGCGAATACGCTTAGCGTTGACTTTGATTGTCTTGACCATTTGGGCAAATACCTCTAAGCTGGAGTGCAGAGTATCTATACTATCAAAAAGTCCTTCCTTGTCCTCCTGCATATCCCTGTTATAGGCCAAAGGCAAGGCTTTCATAGCGGTCAAAATGTTCACCAGGTTACCGTATACCCGACCAGTTTTCCCTCTGGCTAGCTCAGCGACATCGGGATTTTTCTTCTGAGGCATAATGCTGCTGCCTGTGGCATAGTCCTCACCAATTTCTATGAACCCAAACTCGGCGGATGACCACAGGACAAGCTCTTCAGCCAAACGTGAAAGGTGCATCATGGCAATAGCAGCCGATGCCTCAAATTCTATTACGAAGTCTCTGTCGGAAACGGCGTCAAGGCTATTGGTGCTTACTTCGCTGAAACCAAGCTCCTGGGCTAGAAATTGGCGGTCTACAGGATAGCTAACTCCGGCTAAAGCACCGCTCCCCAAAGGTAGAATGTCAACGCGTTTCAAGCAATCGCCAAACCTTTCTTTATCTCGCTGGAACATGTCAAAGTAAGCCAGTAGATGGTGGGCTAGGAGGACTGGCTGAGCTTGCTGCAGGTGGGTATAGCCCGGCATGATGATGGCTTTGTTGGCCTCAGCGACCTCCAAAATAGCCCGCTGCAAGTTGGTCAATCTATCGATGGTTTCAGGGATCTCCTCCTTTAAGAAAAGACGCAAATCCAAAGCTACTTGGTCATTTCTGGAGCGAGCCGTATGCAGCTTGCCAGCCACATCGCCTATCTTTTCAAACAGCCGAGCCTCGACATTCATATGTATATCTTCCAACTCAGGCTTGAATTGGAACTTTCCCTGCTCGATTTCCTCTCGAATAGAGTCAAGTCCTTTGATGATCGTTTCCGCCTCGCTGTTCGCTATTATTCCCTGTTTTGCCAGCATCTTTGTGTGAGCGATACTGCCTTGAATATCTTGCCCATAAAGGCGCTGATCAAAAGGAATAGAGGCGACATATTGCTGCACTAATTTGTCGGTTTCTTTTTCAAATCGGCTACGAAAGAGACTCATATTTACTCTACTTCGGCATCAATCCTGTTGACCAGCTCCTCGCTTTTTCTCAAAGCCTGTTCTATTTCCTCCCCTTTCCCCTTCCCGATCCAATCTTTGGGATATGGAGATTCCTTATTACCAGGCATATAAGACCTCTCCCCTGGTAAGGATTTCCTGGATAAACTGATCGCCAATCTCCAACCTCTGTTTGGTTTCATCAGGTGTGAACACAATAGGTGAAAAGGCAGGATAAGACGAATCCCTAATATCAACAATGCGATGGATCAAGGTCATTCGGTCAAGCGGTCGCTCTGAGCATTCCTTGATGATTAATAGGTCAATATCGCTGTTCTCATCCTGAACGCCGTAGGCAAAAGAGCCGTAGAGCATAATCTTCTCTGGACTATGTTTGCTTTTTGTGTCCTCGACTATTTGAAGAGTGATTTTCTTAACCCTGTCCTGAGTTATCACTTCCCATTCCTCTTCCTCTGAGGATCGAATTTCTGACCTTGGGCAAACTTTACGAGTTTTTCCGCCCCCTCGTCAAGATCATGTTGAACTATTGGCTTCCCAAGTTCGTCTTTCAACACAAAACCATAGCATAGGTCAATCGCTCTCAATTTCCTGACGACGTAGTCGCTGGTCAAAGGGAATAGAGGCAATGTAATCTTGTGCCACTCTTGTTTGAGTAAGCTAACCGCTGCTTCATAAGCGCCTCTTGGCCTTAAGGCTTAAGAAGTCCAGGTCATATTTTTCAATTAGTCCTTCGTCGGCAAAGCTGAAGTACCTGTTATCACCAATAATAATGTGATCCAGGACTTTGATTTGTATAGTGTTCGCGGCAGAGACCAAATCCTGGGTTACTTGCTTGTCATTATCGCTGGGTTCAGGACTTCCTGAAGGGTGATTATGGGCGAAGATTAGAGCAGCGGCATTATGCTTAAGAGCCTTTTCTATGATTTCCCTGGGATAGACGGCACTGGCATTCAGGGTGCCTTCAAAGAGGTCCTCCACCTCAATAATCTGGTTCTGGGCATTCAGGAACATAACCTTAAACGTTTCTTTCTTACGGTCCCGCATGGAGAGATAGAGATAGTCAAATACTTCCTTGGAGGACTTGGAAAAGGGCTTATGGAGAATCTGCTCTTTGAGAAACTCCCTGGCTAGCTCCCGCACAAACTCGATTACAAAAGTATTATAAGGGGTAACCCCTTCGATTTTCTGTAGTTCCTCAGGGGGAGCTTCTAGAACGCCCCTTAATCCCTTGAATTTGTCTATCGCTTGTTTTGCCTGTTGTTTACAGTCCTTGCGGGGCGTGCCCAAAGTGAGCAGCAGTTCAACAATCTCGTAGTCAAGAAATGCTGCGAGCCCGGATTGATTGAATTTCTGCCGTAGCCTTTTCCTGTGTCCTTCCCAAGGTGCTTGAGACTTGCTCGTCTTAGGTGCTTCCTGAGGTTCTTGCTGCACAACTCCCCCTTTCTACTTTCCAGGCTGTAAGTCAAGTTTTCTGTTTTTTCCTCTTGGCGAAAGCAAGTAAGAGGCTACTGTGCTCATTCAGGCGAGTTTCCTTGCACTTGAGCCTGAGTTCTTACTGGTAACCCCCAGATATGAATGAAGCCTGGGGAGGCGCTTTGGTCGAAGGCATCACCTCTATCATAAGTAGCCAGACCATAATCGTAGAGGGAGTAAGGCGATTTTCTCCCTGCTACGTAGCAGTTGCCTTTGAGAAGCTTGACTCTCACCTCACCGGTAACATACTCTTGGGAGCTCTCTACATAAGCAACCAGGTCCCGACGAAGAGCAGTGAACCACAAGCCATTGTAAACAAGCTCGGCATATTCACTAGCTACCTTGCTCTTGAAACGGAGTTGGTCCTTTGACAGCACCAGATCCTCCAAAGCCTGGTGGGCTTTATGTAGCACTACGGCTGCCGGCGCTTCGTAAATCTCCCTCGATTTTATCCCCACCAGTCTGTTTTCCACATGGTCGATCCTGCCTACGCCGTGCTTGCCTGCCAATTCATGGATCTGCTGTACAATCAAGACGCCGTCCAATCTTTCGCCATCAAGGCTTATCGGTAAGCCTTTGTCAAAGCCAATGGTTACATAGCTAGGTTCGTCCGGTGCTTCCTCAGGAGACCTCGTCCAAGAAAAGACGTCCTCTGGGGGTTCAGTCCAGGGATCCTCCAGCACACCACACTCGATGCTTCTGCCCCACAAGTTTTCATCAATGGAATAGGGGCTGGACACCGTAACAGGGATAGGGATATCGTACCTTTGTGCATAGGCGATCGTCTCCTCACGTGTCATCTTCCATTCTCTAGCTGGAGCTATCACTTTAAGTTCGGGAGCTAAGGCTGCCACTGATACATCAAACCTTACCTGGTCATTGCCCTTACCGGTGCAGCCGTGAGCTACCGCCGTAGCTCTCTCCTTCCTAGCTGCGTCTACCAGAAGCTGAGCAATAAGGGGACGTCCCAGGGCGGTAGCCAAGGGATATTGCCCCTCGTAGATAGCGCCGGCTTGAAGAGCTGGAAAAACAAAAGAGTTAACGAAGGATTCCTTAGCATCAACTACCAAGGCCTTTACGGCTCCTACATTGAGCGCCTTCTGCCGAATAGCAGAAAGGTCGGTCACGTTGCCTATGTCCACGGTAAGGGTTATTACTTGCATCTTATAGGTCTCTTTGAGCCATTTTATTGCCACCGAAGTATCCAGACCACCGCTGTAGGCCAATACTACTTTACGAGCCATTCTTACGACCTCCGACTCTCTCTTTCCTTGAAGACGCTGTGCAAAATGCCGGTCGCTTCATCAACCTCATTTTCGGTAATAATAAGGGGAGGCATAAGGCGAATGGCATTTGGCTTTACCTTGTTAACCAGCAGACCGTTCTTAACACAGGCCATAACTACATCCCCAGCAATTTCATCAGCAAATTCTAAAGCTATCAAGAGGCCTCGCCCTCTCACGTCAGTAATAAAATCAAACTGCTGTTTCAGGTTTTCGAGTTCAGTCAAGCAATATCTTCCTACCTGCTTAACCTTTCCCACTATACCGTTGTCAATCATGTATTTCACGGTAGCGTAAGCGGCGGCGCAAACCAATGGATTGCCGCCAAAGGTGGAGCCATGCTCACCAGGAGAAAAAAGCGAGAAATTTTCTTTAGCTAAAAATGCGCCAATTGGCACACCGCTGCCCAGTCCCTTAGCCAAAGTCATGATGTCTGGTTCAACATCATATTGCTCATAAGCAAAAAGCGTTCCCGTTCGACCGATGCCCGTTTGCACTTCATCCAGGATGAAGAGGATACCCTTTTCGCGACACCAGCTCTCCACCTCCCTAAGATAGCTGTCGTGAGGCACATTAACTCCACCTTCACCCTGGATTGGCTCCAGCATTACGCCGCAAGTTCGAGCTGTAGTCGCTGCCTTAATTGCCTCGACATCGTTGTATTCCACATTGGTGAAACCGTTAGGCAAAGGCTGATATGGCTCTTGGAACTTGCTTTGACCCGTCGCAGCGGTCATCGCCAGAGTCCTCCCGTGGAAAGAGCTATAGGTAGTGATAATCTCATAAGCTCCATTGAGGCGAGTTTTTCCGTAGCGCCGGGCTAGTTTCACTGCCCCCTCAGCCGCCTCTGCCCCGCTGTTACAGAAGAAAACCCTGTCAAGACAGCTATTCTGAACTAGAAGCTGTGCCAGCTCTATCTGGGGAATGGTGTAAAACTGATTCGATACTTGGATAAGGGTGTTGGCCTGTTTTTCCAGAGCCTCAACCACTACCGGAGGACAATGTCCCAAGCTATCAACGGCCCAGCCACCAACAAAATCAAGATACCTTTTGCCCTGATCGTCCCAAACCCAAGCACCTTGTCCCCGGACTAAAGTCAAGGGAACCCTGCTAAACGTTCTAAGAAATAGCTTCTGCTCCAATTCTTGCCAATTACTCTGGGACAATTGTCGTTCCTCCCAATTGAGATTGCGGAGCCTGTTCCGAGCTTGAGCGAGGAATCTCGCTACTCGCAATGACACTGAGCAGGGCATGAGGTATTCTGCCGTCAATGATGCGCACGGTGGGTACTGTAGCCAGAGCTTTGATACTAGCCTCTATTTTGGGAATCATTCCCCCGGAAGCTACACCAGAGGAAAGCATCCTTTTTGCCTCATTAAGATTGAGCATGGGTATCACTTTCCCCGACTCGTCGTGGATGCCGTCAACATCGGTCAAGAAGACAAGTCTCTCAGCAAGCAAGGCAGCAGCAATTTCCCCGGCAGCAGCATCTCCATTGACATTGAGCAGTGTTGCTCCCTCCCCCTCAGCCGAGCCAATGCTTATCGGTGCTACCACTGGTATATATCCTGCCTGCAACAGCAGTCTTACGGGCTCAGGGTCAACCCTGACAATCTCACCAGTGTAGCCTAGCCCAGAGTTCTTTGGGCTTGCCCAGAGCAAACCGCCATCAGCGCCACTTAGACCCAGAGCTTTCCCTCCTAGAGCTTGGATGTCTACCACCAATTCTTTGTTGACCAAACCTCCAAGCACCGCAGCTACCACTTTCAAAGTTTCAGCATCGGTAACTCTCAGGCCATTTACGAAGCTGGTGGAAATGCCGAGCCTGGCGAGCCAGGCAGAAACCTCTTGGCCACCGCCATGAACTACTACCAGGGACATTCCTTGCTTTTGAAGCCTTACCAGATCTTCCAAGGTGGTGTCACCGTTGCCCAATGTGCTGCCACCTATCTTAATTACTATCGGTTTCATGTGGTATTCCCACCATCCCAAGCTGTTGTTTGCCTCGCCTTACTATGGATCTCAAAAAGCAGGTAGGTGTCGATATCTTTTCGCCTACTGAGCCTTGCTTATGCTGCTAAGTGGTATACTCGCTATTTATAGTAACATACTCCTCAGATAGGTCACAGCCCCAAGCGGTCGCTTGGCCACTTCCCAAGTTGAGGCATACT
>CAYVSN010000011.1:10343-12335 GCA_964453875.1 uncultured Dehalococcoidales bacterium | reverse complement strand
CAGCATAATGGGCAAAACGATCTGTAAGGCTATCATGCCCCAATTAGTGCCGCTAGGTTTGACAGCAACTATGTTAGGGTCTATTCCTTCATCTTCGAGCATCTGGCGTAAGTTGGTGGTGGTGTCAGCAAAGCCAGTCTTGTACTCAGCTGTACCATCTTTTAAGCCGGTAAGGGTGTTCTTATCTGTGTCTTGTTCTATAGTGTCGATCTCTGGTGGCGCTATTACCTCTCCATCCGCGTCCAGTACAGGCTTAGCCTTATCGATAAAGTCCCCTAGCAATGTCACTTCTTGGGGACCTTCGCGCGGCCACAAAATGAATGCAACTGCCATAATTGCTACCAGAAGCATCAGGTAAAAGAAGCTATTCTGCCACCACTTTGCTTTCATGTCTCAAGCCAAGAAATTATATCAGAAAAGGTGCAAATAGGCGAATTCCGCAAGGCCAAGAAGGGGAGTGATAGCTTTCCTGCAAGAGCAACGCATATCCCCCCTCTAGATTAGGACTTTCGCTGATAAGTAATTCTCTGACCTCACAATCTCTCAAGGGTGCGACAAACTCGACATACTTGAGTTCTACCTCTCTTAAGTTGATGTGCTTGGTAACTCCTTTCGTCCCGTAGACTGTTCGTGATACGTGTATATGGATACTATCCAGGGCAGCGCTGCCTGGTTTGCTTTCTATTCGTGCCAACATGGCAATAATTCACCACAAGAAGTGAATTGTGACGTGGGAGCATGCCGGTGAGCAAAACCGGTGCATGGAGGGACCTTTCTTGGGCAGCAGCTCTTTTTCTGGCTCTCTGGTATCAGAGTCTGCACAGCGAGTGGCGTGGGCAGTGAGTGCGACTCCTTTTTCTCTCGCTAGCTGCCCCATGGGTGGGGTGTTCCTTCGCCTCATCTCTGCCCCCTGTAGGCGCTCCTGCCCTCGCATGCTAAACCTAGCTCGGCAACGACGTCGACGGCGGTCTCACTTGGCGAGCGGTTTGCAGCTAATGGATCCCCTGCTGGCCCAAAAGCCAAATTCTCCATTCTAGACCGCCAATTATGAGTAGATAGTGCAACAAGGTCAAAAATGATATAATTCGAAAGAAGGAGGTTGCAGTTTCCTGGGAGGAGAAGAGGTAGCAGAGTTAGCCATAAAGGCTGCTGCAGAGAAGCAAGCTAGTGACATTGTCATCTTAGATGCGAGGGCACTGTGTTCCTTTACTGATTATTTTGTTATTTGTAGTGGAGACAGCGAGCGCCAAATTGAGGCTATCTGGCGGGAAATCGATGAAACGCTGAGATCCCAGGGGATTGTTCCTCACCATAGTGAAGGCACAGCCGATTCTGGCTGGATTCTGGCTGATTTTGGCTCAGTCATTGTGCATATCTTCGCTCCTGCTGAGCGGGATTATTATGAGCTGGACGAGTTTTGGCATAAGGCGATCCCCGTGGTTAGAATTCAATAGCTAGCTCATACTAGGAATCCTCTCCAACTATCCATTTGTCGATATCCCTTTGGTAGTCCAAGATCTCCTTGTGGGAGAAGAACAGGTCTATTTCCTTGAGGGCACTTTCGACTGAATCGGAACCATGTATTAGATTGTGACTAATGTCCGAGCCAAAGTCGCCTCTGATAGTGCCGGGCTTGGCTTTAGCTGGGTCGGTCTCGCCCATTGTTTGTCTTATTATCTCTATACCGTTCTTCCCTTGGAAGATAATGGCAATGATTGGGCTAGATGTGATGAAATTCACCAAGTCATCAAAGAACACTCTGTCTTTGTGGATAGCGTAGTGGCGTTGAGCTAAAGCCTTATCCATTTGTAGCATTTTTGTGGCTAGGATTTTGAGCCCTCTCCTCTCAATGCGAGAAATAATTTCCCCTGCCAGCCCTCTCTGTATGGCGTCGGGTTTAATGAGTACCAGACTCCTCTCCAATCTCAATTGGCTGCTCATTGTCACACTCTCAGGATGAGGGTGATTAGGTCCACCTCTTGTAGAGAATCA
>CAYVSN010000011.1:0-10333 GCA_964453875.1 uncultured Dehalococcoidales bacterium | reverse complement strand
TTAGCTTCTGTGAGCTCTTGTTCGGGATGGGTGTTGGTTACAGCTAGGCATCTCATTCCGGCAGCTTTAGCTGCTTTGACGCCGAGAGGGGAATCTTCAATTACGATGCAATCGTGAGGCTCAGCTCCCACTTTCTCGGCGGCAAGAAGGTATATTTGGGGACTCGGTTTGCTTTCAGGCACTTCTTTGCCAGAAACAATGCAGTTGAAGTATGACCTTATGTTCAGTTCATCGCAGGTCAAGTCTATGTTCTCACTTGGTGCCGAAGAACCTAGGGCTGACTTAAAATCACCTTGCTTAATGGAGTTCAACAGCTTCATCACTCCCGGGAATAGCTTGATATTGCCCTTTGCCTTGTCCCGAAATCCTCTTTCCTTCTCCTCTACGATGAGCTTGACATCTTCCTCGGAAAGATCCTGATCTATAATGGTGCGAACTATGAAGTCATTTCTGGAGCCAAAAAGCCTAGTGAAATCGTCCTTGGTGAAGTTTATTCCTCTTCTATCGAAGACTTCCTGCCAGGCAGCAAAGTGAAATGGACCAGAATCAGCAATGACTCCGTCCATATCCCACAGGATTGTCTTTCTTGATCGTGCGAAGACATAGAATAGGGAACTGCCTTCGGCTATAACAGTGTTATCCTTAAGGGCAAGCACTCCTTCGGTTTCAACTAGCCTTCTTGTCAGTTTAGTAACCCAGGCTGAGATCTGAATTGGCTGATTAATGGGCGCTACTTGTTTGAATCGCACGTTGCTTTTGGCAGTAACGCCAAAATAGATACCGCGGCAGAGAATGGCGTAGGCAGTTACTTCATCTAGGAGGGTGTAAAGAATGCCACCGTGAACGGCGTTGTCCCACCCTTGGTGGTATTCTCCTGGAGTGAACTCCGCCCTGACTTTTTCTCCGTCATAAACAGGCTTCAACTTTAGCCCTATGGGATTGTCTTGACCGCAGGCAAAGCAAAGTCTGGTTGAGTATTCAACGTCCAATTTGGGGATTTCCACTCATTATCCTCCTTTTCCTGGGTCTCGTTAGCTTGACAACCCGTGTGTCATTCTGAGCATAGCGAAGAATGTGCAACTTGTCTAGAGCCCGCGCTTCACTTAGGGTGCCTTTCCTTAGGCTTGGTTATGTGCGGAGGACGAAGATATAAAGGTTGCAAGGTGGCCGGGTCATCGCGTTCTCCTTTGTTTAGCCTTTGCCAACCTAGCATTGCTAAGAATCCAGCCCGCCGCAACCTAGCTGTAGCTTGCGGTATTATAGCTTGTTTGCCCAATTCTTCCCTTATTTCATCGGCTGCAGGTGGAGAAATCTCACCACAGAAAAGCGTTGGCTCAATGGTTTTTTGACATAAGACCTGAAGAGTGGTCAGGTGTTCCTCTTCCAAGCGGTGCCATTTGTAGTTCTTCTGTTGATAAAGAGCAGTGGCCACTTGACCATGACTAATTTCGTGGATAGGGCGCAACGGCAATGCGGTATAGCTGAAAGGGTAAGCTTCGAGTTCCAAAGTGCTTATGCCGAGCAGAGGAGCGTTCAAGGAGAAGGCTACTCCTTTGGCTGTGCTCATTCCCACTCGTAATCCATTAAAGCTGCCTGGTCCTTTAGCTACGATGACTGCTTCAATAGCCTCTGGCTTTATCTTAGCCCTTTCGAGCAAGTAGGCCAGGTTTGGCATCAATCCTACGGTATGGTTTTGGGTTGATTCCCAGGTTAGTTCCACCAGAATCTCACCTTTGTGGGATAAAGCAATGCTGGCGAAACTGGAAGATGTGTCTATAGCTAGTTCCATGTCTCTTGCCTACTTCAAACTCAGCTTGAGCTTTCTTAGCAATTCCAAGTAGCGCTCGCCTCGAGGTTCAAGATAGATGGCGCGTTCTGTATCGGAGTCGGAGACATAGTCTAGGGTTACAACCAGGTTCTTCTCGGGCAATACTTCTAGTCCCTTCTCTGCCCATTCCACTGCGCAGACTCCATTGCCGTAGAGATATTCCTCGAGCCCTAATTCGGCGATTTCTTTGATGTGGTCAAGGCGATAGAAGTCAATATGATATAGGGGAAGCCTGCCATGGTATTCTCTGATTATTACAAAGGAGGGGCTAAAGGGATGTTCCTTTATCCCTAATCCGTGGGCGATGCCTTGAATGAGGCAAGTTTTGCCTGTTCCCAAATTGCCTGTGAAAAGAAGAATATCACCCCTTTTAGCTAGTTTGCCTATCTGCCTTCCTAGGAGTTGAGTTTCTCTAGGGCTATGCGATTTAAGCTTTAAAGGCTCCGTCTCTGAAATGTTCCCAACCGCCTTTTTCATAACCCGCGATATTTCCTTTGTCGTCTAGCAGAGTCACCCGAGTTGGCAACCGTTCTTCCGTTATGTTGCCAATTATCGTTACGGGATAGCCTAGGGTACGCCTGACTTGTTCAATGGCGGCTTTGTTAGCGGTGAAAAGCAGTTCGTAGTCTTCTCCGCCGCATAGAGCTAGCTGTTGATAGTTTTGGAAATTGGCTTTCACCACAGGGTGGATAGGCACTTGCTCCATTCTTAGCTTGGCACTGACTTTGCTGGCCTCACATATGTGACCAAGGTCGGCAATGAGCCCATCACTTATATCTATAGCTGTCTTGACGCCCTGCTCCACCAGCATCTGTCCCTCTTTTACTTTGGGCATAGGCCGAAAATGCCGCTGTCTCAAAGTATTGGTTGTTTCAGGATCCAGGCTGATTCTTTCCTTCAGCATCATCAGACATGCTGCGGACAATCCTAGGTATCCAGTGACGGCTATTTGCTCTCCTGGCAAGGCTGATGAGCGCTTAAGTATCTTTTCGTCTTTTGCATATCCTAGGACAGCGACGGTAATAACTAGGTTGGGAGCGACAGCAATATTGCCACCGACTATGGCTACGCCAAATTCATTGGCCAAATGTGCCATCCCATCATAGAATTTGGAGATATTTGCTACTTCAAGTTCACCAGGCAATGCGAGGGAAACTAAAGCGTATTGAGGGATACCACCCATAGCGGCAATGTCGCTCAAATTGATAGCCAGCGCCTTCCAGCCTAATTCCTCCCACGTGACGTCATTTAGGTCAAAGTGTACGTTCTGGACTAGAGTGTCTGTGGTAGCCAATTGGGTTTGCTTATCGCTTTGCCAGGCGGCAGTGTCATCGCCGATGCCAAGCAAGAGTCGCCGCCAGGAAGCATGCTCAGGATCCTTCAATTTATCTGTAATGGTATGAATGAGGTCGATCAAGCCGAATTCCCCTAGCTCGGATAAGTTCATTCTTGGGATTATAGCACTCGCTTTCCCCCCCCTCAAGTTAACAATCCTGCTTATGGGTGCTATAGTCTGTTATTGTGCGTTATGCTGTTTTAGCAGATATCCATGCCAACTTGGCTGCTTTCAAAGCTGTGCTTGAAGACGTGGAAGCCAAGGGTGGATTTGATGAGATATGGTGCTTGGGAGATATAGTGGGTTATGGTCCCGAGCCTCATGCTTGCATCGAGCTGTTACTGAGCCATGATCATACTTGTGTCGCTGGCAACCATGATTGGGCAGCGATTGGCAAAATCGACACCTTGGATTTTAATCCCGATGCAGCTCGGGCTTGTCAGTGGACAGCGGAGCAACTTATCATTGGGGACGTGGACTATTTGCGGGGCCTTCCCGTTCAGCTTGAACGAGGTGATTTTACCTTAGTTCATGGCAGCCCCCGTGAGCCTATCTGGGAATATCTGTTGTCGCCACGTGATGCTTGTGATAATTTTGCCTGTTTTGACACGAAACTCTGTCTCGTAGGTCACTCTCATGTTCCGCTAATTTTTCGGTGTGACGAAGCAGGTCATTGTATTCTTGGAAAATTGAGCGAAGAAGTGAATGTGGCAACGGACAGGGATCGCTTGATCATTAATCCTGGCGGTGTGGGGCAACCTCGGGATGGCGATCCCAGAGCCAGCTATGCGGTTTACGATAGCAGCGCCCAGACTATCTGTCATTATCGTGTTAACTACGATATTGCTGTTACTCAGAGTAAGATGATGAAGTGCCAGTTGCCTTTGTCGTTGATTCTTCGTTTAAGTTATGGTTATTAGCTGGGCTATTGCTTTTTGGTTACCTATGTTATAATGCCTCACGATGCGCGCCTATGAGTTGGTGACAATAATCAGTCCTGAAGTAGACGGGGAAGGGTTGTCCAATATCATTGACAAGGTGGGCAAATTCATTGGTGAGAAAGGTGGCATTGTGGATGAGGTGAATCAGTGGGGGAAGAGAAAACTAGCCTACCCTGTTAAGAAGTTTATGGAAGCCAATTATGTTTTTACCCGATTCAGGCTAGAGGCGAAGCTGATTAAAGAGCTTGACACGAGCCTCGAAGGCTCAGAGGAGATTCTGCGACATCTCGTAGTAAGAGTGGAGGATTGATTGATGGCAAGCTTGAACAAAGTAATGCTTATTGGCAATCTAGGCACCGATCCTGAAATGCGCTTTACAGCCAACGGCAACCCGGTTACTTCCTTTCGTATAGCTACGAGTCGCAGTTTTCTTGACTCTGACGGCGAACGCAGACAGGAAACGGAATGGTTTTCTGTTGTTGTTTGGGGCAAGCAAGCGGAGAGTTGTAATCAATTCATAACCAAGGGAAAGCAGGTTTATGTCGAAGGAAGGCTACGTACCCGTAGCTGGGAAGGTCAAGACGGGCAGAAGCGCTTCCGCACCGAAGTAGTGGCAAATCGCGTAATCTTCCTTGACAGGAGGGCTTTGGCTCCTTTGCCTGAGGAGGGAGAGTTAGAGCCTGAAGATTTGCCCTTTGACTAGAGTTAGAAGGTTAAATCGTTGAGTGGGGAAACAGAGGGAAGAATTTTCGTTCGCAAGCCGAGGGCTTGCCCTTTTTGTGTCGAAAGAGTGGCTAGGATAGATTATAAAGATCCATCCAAGTTGAGTCGCTATATTTCCAGTCGTGGTAAGATCGAGTCGCGAAGGAGAACCAGTGCCTGCGCCAAGCACCAACGGCGCCTAGCACGGGCTATAAAGAGAGCCCGGTTTTTAGCTTTCTTGCCTTATGCGCCCAATCATATTTGGAAGACGGGTGGCGTAGGCTTGAAGTAGTGAGGCCTTAAAGGACAAAATGCCAAAGCGCACTTATCAACCAAAGAGGATTTCTCGGAAGCGTAAGCTCGGATTCCGGGCGAGGATGGCTACTTCCGGCGGGAGAGGGGTTCTCAAGGCGAGGCGTCTCAAGGGGAGGTGGAGGCTGACCCCTGTGTAGTTACCTTGCATGGAAAGGTCTATGAGGTTGACAAAAAGAGGGGAATACGCCTTAGTTTACCGGCAAGGTATGGCGTGGGTGAATGCTTTAGTAGTGATGAAAGCAATGCGAAATGGCTTGGGGTCTACGAGATATGGTTTTTCGGTGACAAAGAAACTAGGTAAGGCGGTGCAGCGTAATCGGGTGAAACGTTTGCTCAGAGAGGTAGTCTGTGTCCAGTCAGTAAAGCCAGGGTGGGACATTGTTTTTATCCCCCGCTCTGGAGCTGTTTCCGCTGACTATCACCAACTTGAGGAGGCGATAACCAAGCTCTTGGCCAAAGCGCAATTACTGGGCAGGGATGAAGCAGTTAGTGTTAGACTTAATTAAGTCGTACCAGACAACGATATCGGAAGTTACCCCCCATTCCTGTCGTTTCCGGCCTACTTGTTCACACTATGCCTATGAAGCCATTGAGAAATATGGCTTCGTCGAGGGCAGTTGGCTGACAGTCAAGCGATTAGCTCGCTGCAACCCCTTCTCTAAAGGTGGTTACGACCCTGTACCTTAGTTCTAGATTTGATCTATTGAAGTGAAGATTAAGAGATTAGCCCCTTCTATTACTCTTGCGCTTTTCGTTCTGGTTCTGTGTAGCTGCGTTCCCTCAGCAGGGAAAGCAGAAGGATGGCCTGGAGTTAGCTCGCACAATGGACTCCTCTATACTGCCTCGAGCGACGGCAATATAATGGCCATAAACTCCTCAGCCAGAAGTCAGAACCTAACATTCCCTCAGAGGGGAAGTGGGGAGTGGTCTTTCAGGATTGATATGCCCTCTGGGAGTGTGGGTTGTGGCCCGTCAACAGTGCCGGCTGCTTTTTACAGTGCGCCGGTTGTGGGCGAGGACTTGGTCTACGTCGCTGCTTATAGTGGCGAAATCTTGGCGATGAACGGCTCAGCTAGAAGTCAGAACCTAGCATTCCCCCAGAGGGGAAGTGGGGAGTGGGTTTATTCCTTACCAGGAAACATAGTAGGCTATCCGGTAATAGATGGGAATATTTTGTACGTGCCTAGTTCAGATGGCAGGGTATATGGCTTAGACGCAATCTACGGCGATGTGAGATGGGAATCGGGGCCTTTGGGCGACAAACTATGGACGGGGCCAGCAATCGAGGGTAACACTATCTACGTAGGCACATTCGAGGATTATGTTTACGGCTTGCCAACCGAGGGAGCTTCGCCAAGCAAGGACGTTGAGCCGTCATGGACTTTCAAAGGGGATGCAGGTTTCGTTTCCTCCCCGGTGATTAACGACAATACCGTATTTGTGGGTTCCTTCGATCGTAACCTTTACGGAATAAAGTCAGGGAGCAGTGAGGCAAAGTGGAAATTCGCTGGAGGCAATTGGTTTTGGGCAACTCCTCTGATTAGTGAGGGGATTGTCTATGCTGGTTGCCTCGATGGCAAGGTCTACGCTCTTGGTGCTGAGACAGGTGATGAACTGTGGGAATTTGATACTGGGAGTCGCGTCGTAGTTTCGCCAGTCCTGGCCGATGATTTGCTAGTGGTAGCGTGTGACTCAGGCAAAGTATATGTACTCAGAACTGACATTGGAGTTGATGAAAGGCTTGCAAGCGAGCCGATATCCATTGACGCTTCCATTCGGGGGTCCATTTGTGCCCAAGAAGGCAGGGCCTACGTTCGTGCCGAGAATGACTGCCTATTCGCTTTGGATATTCACGAAGGGAAGATAAGCTGGGAATTCCCCTTGACTACTGACTAAGGTTTGCGGTTATGACAGATCCGTGGAGTCTGATTATTCTCAATCCCATACTCAACTTCCTGATTGCCTTGAGCAGCGTTCTATTTAGTAGTTTCGGGCTAGCCATTATTGGCCTCACCGTTATTGTTCGTGTAGTGCTTGTGCCGCTTACGCTAAAGCAGCTTCGTTCCACCAAGGCATTGCAAGCGATGCAACCAAAAATCCAGGAGTTACAGAAGAAATATGGCAAGAATAAGGAGAAGCTTCAGCAGGAAATGGCGAAGGTCTATAAAGAGGCTGGAGTGAACCCAATGGGTTGTTTGTGGCCCATGCTGGTTCAGTTTCCTGTGTGGATTGCTCTGTACCAATCCATAATGAGAGCATTGGCCACTACACCGGAGGCTTTACTGGATCTGTCTCAACACCTCTATTCTTGGCCCGTGGTAACGTCAGCAATTCCTTTGGACCCTCATTTTCTGTGGCTTGATTTAGGATATCCCGACTCGATCTTAATTCTAGCCATCATAGTTGGTGGCACCATGTGGGTGCAGCAAAAAATGGTGACTGCGCCCTCTGTTGACCCAAGACAGAAATCCATGAACAGCATGATGCAGATGATGATGCCGCTGATGTTTGCTCTACTGACCACAATGTTTCCCAGTGGCCTAGCTCTTTTCTGGGCAGTTTCCAATATCATTGGCATTGGGATTCAGTATTTTGTTACAGGCTGGGGTTACTTGAGGCGCACGCCTTCGACTCAAGTGGTGCCAGCGCAGGCAACCAAGTCAGCGACAAAGAAGGTGCCACAGGGCAGGAAGGGGTGAAGGGATTGCTGAAAAGGGGGCGTTAGAGCATGGAAGAGATGGAGATAAGCGCCGGGACAGTGGAAGAAGCGATTGAGGAAGCGGAAAGGCAGCTAGGAGCAAGCCGCGACCAGTTTGAGGTGGTTGTTGTTAGAAAGGGTAAGACGGGAATTCTCGGCATTGGGGGCAAAGAGGCTGTAATCAAGGTAAAACCAGCAACTTCGTTAGAGAAGAATGTGGTCCAAGTGGCTACAGAGGTTCTGGATACACTAGTGAGATTGATGGGCGTGGTGGGCAAGGTTGAAGCGTCCTCTGAGATACCAGTGACTCTGAATATTGAAGGCGATGATCTTGGCATCCTGATTGGTCGCCGGGGTCAGACCTTGGCTTGCTTGCAATATATCGTTAGGCTCATGGTAGCCGGGCGGTTGAAAGCTTGGTTGCCGTTGGCAGTTGACGTTGCTGGGTATAAGAAGCGTCATTGTGAGAATTTGCGAAAATTGGCCTTTAATTTGGCAGATCAGGTAAAATTGAGGCGTCGTGCTATAACGTTGGAGCCCATGTTGCCTGACGAACGCCGAATCATTCATCTGACTTTAGCAAATCACCCTGATGTCACTACCCATAGTATAGGCGAGGCTGAAAGCAGAAAAGTGGTCATCTTGCTCAAACGGGGCTAGCTGGTGTTTGTGAAAGTAGGTAGCAAGGTAGATTTCCCTCGAATGGAACAAGATATCCTTCGTTTTTGGAAGGAGCATGATATTTTCGGCAAAAGCGTGGAGGAAAGGCGAGGAGGGCAGCATTACACCTTTTATGAAGGCCCGCCTACGGCTAATGGCAGCCCTGGGATTCATCATGTACTATCTCGCTTGTTCAAGGATGTCATTTGCAGGTACAAGACGATGAAAGGTTATCATGTGCCACGTAAGGCGGGGTGGGATACTCATGGATTGCCTGTAGAGCTAGAGGTAGAGAACGCTCTTGGTTTCAGCAGCAAAGCTCAAATTGAGGAATTCGGCATAGCCCGCTTCAACCAACTTTGTCGAGAGAGTGTGTTCGAATATATCGGGGAATGGGAGGAGCTTACTGAGCGCACTGGTTGTTGGTTGGATATGGAGCACCCCTATACAACTTTGGATAACGACTATATTGAATCTTGCTGGTGGGCAATAAAAACGATATGGGACAAAGGTTTGATCTATCAAGGCTACAAGGTAACGCCACATTGTCCTAGATGTGGCACATCCCTCAGCTCCCACGAGGTAGCTCTGGGATACAGGGATGATGCCGAGGACCCTTCGGTTTACATAAAATTTAGGCTAAAACCGAGTTCGGTCGCGACAACGGCCCTTGAGTCTCTTTTCAACAGCTTCTTGCGCAAGCCCACCTACTTGCTGGCTTGGACGACTACTCCTTGGACGCTGCCGGGCAATACAGCTCTGGCAGTATCTCCTCATGCTGACTACGCGGCGGTAGAGGTAGATGATGGATATCTCATTCTGGCTGATGCTCTGCTTGAGAAGGTGGGGTCGGGTGGATACAAGCTAGTAAAGGTGCTGAAAGGTAGCGATTTGGTAGGGCTACACTATGAGCCCCTATATGAGATTCCTATAGCTTATGGTGAAGGGGACAGGCCTGCTTATCGTATTATCGGGGGCGATTTCGTGTCTATGGAGGATGGGACGGGGATTGTACATATAGCCCCGGCTTATGGTGAGATAGACTTTGAAGTAAGTGAGACAGAGGGTTTACCCCTTGTCCATACTGTTGACCTCAGTGGCCGGGTGGAGACCCATCTTATCACAGGTTTTACCCCCAAAAAGCGTAAGGAAATTGCTGAAGCGTCTGGGCCGGTGATCTTACAGCCACCGAGGCCTCTACGAATCCTACCGGGTAGCGGGCAGTTTGTCAAGGATGCTGACCCTCTAATTGTGGATGACCTAGAGTCAAGGGGGCTACTTTTCCGCAGCGAAAAGATTCGCCATACCTATCCCTTCTGCTGGCGCTGTGAATCGCCTTTGCTCTATTACGCTAAGCAAGCCTGGTATATCAAAACAACGGCGGTGAAAGACAGGCTTATTGCCGGAAATGGCGAAATCAATTGGTATCCTGCTTATATTAAGGACGGTCGGTTTGGCGATTGGCTGGAGAACAACGTCGACTGGGCTATCTCCAGGGAGCGCTATTGGGGGACGCCACTAAATGTTTGGCGTTGTGAATCCTGCGGCAATCTTGAATGCGTGGGTGGCATTGATGAATTAGCGAACAAAGCTGGCGTTGCACCGTCGCTCGCGGCCCAAATCCTTGGGGAGGGTGGACTCGATTTGCACCGCCCTTATGTGGATGAAATTACCTTTGCTTGCTCCAAGTGTGGCGGCGAGATGCGACGTGTTGCTGAGGTAATTGATTGCTGGTTTGATTCAGGAGCTATGCCTATAGGCCAATGGCATTATCCTTTCGAAAACAGGGATAAGTTTGAGCAGAACTTTCCTGCTGACTTCGTTTGTGAGGCTGTGGACCAAACCAGAGGCTG